>JBKPNV010000335.1:0-4875 GCA_046732795.1 Acidobacteriota bacterium | reverse complement strand
CCCGATCGTCTCGTTCCCCAACTTTGGATCGCTGCGGCAGGCGCTCCAAGGACTCGACTTCCTGGTCGTGCAGGACGGCTATCACCCGACACCGACTTCAGAGTACGCGCACCTGATGCTGCCGGCCGCGATGTGGGGCGAAAAGGAGGGGACCTACACCAACTCCGAGCGGCGGGTGAGCAAGGTCAATCGTGCGGTGCCACCTCCGGCCGACGCCCGGCCCGACTTCGACATCTTTCTCGGACTGGCAGAGACGCTCGGGGTGCGCGACGAGATCTTCCCCGGCTGGACGAAGCCGGCCGATGCCTTCGAGGAGTGGAAGCGGATTTCGGCAGGTCGCCTCTGCGACTACTCGGGGATGACGTACAAGGCGATTGAACAGCACGGCGGTCTGCAGTGGCCGCTGCCCGCCGGCGTGTTGCATGACGGCGAGGTGCGACGGCTCTACGTCAACGGCACATATCAGACCGAAGACGGGCGGGCGCGGTTGCTCCCGTGCTCATGGGAGCCCTTCCCGGAGCAGCCGAACGGTGAATTTCCGTTTGTCCTGAACACCGGTCGCACCGTGGAGCACTGGCACACACGTACCAAGACTGGAAAGGTGCCCATCCTCGAGCGCCTGTCTCCGAGCGCGTGGGTCGAGATGAACCCCGCCGATGCGCGCGCGCTGCGCCTCAAGCCGCAGGCGCGCGTGGACATCGTCTCGCGGCGCGGCCGTGTCCGGAGTGTCGAACTTCGCGTGACCGAGACCGTCGCCACAGGGCAGCTGTTCACCCCGTTCCACTACTTCGAGGCCAACGCCAACCAGGTGACGCAAAGCGCATTCGATCCCATTTCGCGAGAACCGAACTACAAGCAGTCCGCAGTCAGGATCGAGGCTGCCACGGAAGCGAGTCTCTGGGAGAGCGGCGTGGTGCGAAACAGCCTGGCGCTGATACGAACATGGCGTGGCTCCACGATTCCGCTTCTTCCTCGACGCTCGCCCGGTGGAATCCGGACTCCCGATTCCCGAGCCCAGGATCCCGGATCCCGAGTCCCGAGTCCCGAACTGCGAGGTGCGCGATGAAGCGCCTCGTTGTCGTCGGCAACGGCATGGCGGGCATGGCCTGCGTCGAACAGATCCTGAAATACACGCCGTCCCCCATCGATGCCCCGGGCGCCCCGCGCGCAAGTCGAGGGGCGATGTTCCGCATCACGGTGTTCGGGGACGAGACCCACGTCAACTACAACCGCATCATGCTCTCCTCCGTGCTCGCCGGTGAGAAGAGCGCCGACGACATTGTGATCAACTCTCTCGATTGGTATCGCCGCAACGAGATCGAGCTCCGTGTCGGCGTTCGGATCCTGGACGTCGACCCGGTGCGCAAGACGGTGACTGGTGATGACGGAAGCGTGACGCCGTACGACACGCTGCTGCTCGCGACCGGAAGCTCGGCGTGGATGCCTCCGATCAATGGGCTCGACAAGGATGGCGTGTTCACCTTCCGCACGCTCGACGACACGCGCGCCCTCCTGAAACGTGCAGGGCCCGACACCCGGGCGATTGTGATCGGAGGCGGCCTCCTCGGGCTCGAAGCGGCGCGTGGTCTCCAGATGCACGGATGTCAGGTGACGGTGGTGCATCTGATGGCAACGCTGATGGAACGTCAGCTCGATCCGCCAGGCGGGAAGTTCCTGATGGCCAAGATGAAGGAGCTCGGTATCCGCGTCGTGCTGGGGAAGAGCACGACAGCGATACGCGGCAACAGCCACGTCGAGGCAGTCGAGTTCTCGGGCGGTGAGGCGCTGGCGGCCGATCTGGTGGTGGTGGCCGCCGGCATCCGCCCGAACGTGGAGCTTGGGCGCAAGGCTGGCGTGTCCGTCAAGCGCGGCATCGTCGTGAACGACTACATGGAGACGTCGGATCCCGACATCTTCGCCGTCGGCGAATGCGTCGAGCATCGCGGCGTCTGCTACGGGCTCGTGGCGCCGCTTTTCGATCAAGGCAAGGTGCTGGCGGCGACGATCACCGGACGCCGCGGTCCGACGTACACCGGGACCGTGCAGGCGGCCAAGCTCAAGATCGTCGGCATCGAGATGTTTTCGGCCGGCAACATCGATGATGAGGGTGCCGAGCCCGTGCGATACGAGGACCCTTCGCTCGGGATCTACAAGAAGGTGGCTCTGCGAGATGGGAAGCTGGCTGGAGTGATCCTGGTCGGCGACACCTCGGAGAGTCATCGCTACATGGAGTGGCTGCGGACCGCTGCCGATCTTACCGACCGGCGCCGCCATCTCCTGTTTCCTCCACCTGCCGCCGACGCCGGTCTCGACGTCGCCGAGATGTCCGACGGCGCGACCGTGTGCGGATGCGTCGGCGTCACCAAAGGGTCGATCATTCACGCGATTCATGAGCGTGGCGTGAACACGCTGTCGCAGTTGAAGGAAGCGACACGCGCGTGCACCGGATGCGGAAGCTGCACGAGCTTGTGCCAGGACCTGTTGCGCGCGGTCGCACCCGATTTCGACCACGAGAAGAAAAACACGATCTGCGTGTGCGTGCCGTTTGCGGAAGAGCGGCTGCGAGACATCCTCAGAAGCCAGAAATTGAAGTCGGTGCAGGACGTGCTCGCGATCTACGGCAACGGCGTCGGCTGCGAGATCTGCAAGCCGGCGCTGAGCTACATGCTCGACATGCTCTGGTGCGGCGATCACGACGAGGATCGCTCCGCACGCTTCATCAACGATCGCGTGCACGCCAACATCCAGAAAGACGGCACCTTCTCGGTGGTGCCGCGGATACGCGGCGGCGTGACCTCGCCCGACGAACTGCGGCGCATCGCCGATGTCGCGGACAAGTACCACGTCCCGATGGTGAAGATCACCGGCAGCCAGCGCATCGACCTGCTCGGGATCAAAAAAGCGGATCTGCCGAAGGTGTGGGCGGATCTCGGCATGCCCTCCGGTCAGGCTTATACGAAGGGGGTGCGCATGGTGAAGACCTGCGTCGGAACCGATTTCTGCCGCTTCGGCACCCAGGACTCGACGTCCGCCGGGATCGAGATGGAGCGGCGCTTCGAACAACTCTTCACGCCGCACAAGGTGAAGATGGCCGCGGTCGGCTGTCCGCGCAACTGCGCGGAAGCGACGGTGAAGGACATCGGCCTGATTGGTGTCGAAGGCGGATGGCAGGTCGTGGTCGGCGGCGCGGCGGGAAAGAGCGTGCGCAAAGCCGACCTGCTGACAACGGTGCAGACGACGGAAGCCGCGCTCGAGGCGTCGGAGCTGTTCTTTCAGTACTACCGCGAGAACGCCAACTACCTGGAACGCACCTACGACTTCGTCGAGCGGCTCGGCATCGAGAAGGTGCGCAAGGACACCGTCTACGCGACCGACGCCGTCAAGGCCGGCCTGCTCGATCGCCTCGCCAAGTCGAAGGCGCGCTCGTACGACGCCTGGACGGAAGGGCAGACTCCGCGCCACCCGACGCAGTTTGCCCCGATCACGTTGATGGAGAAGGTGCTTGCATGACAGAGAGCCGATGGATTCGTATCACCACGCTGCAGAACATTCCCGCGCGTGAAGGGCGGGCCGTACAGGTAGGCGACCTGGAGATTGCGATTTTCAATCTCGGCGATCGTCTGCTGGCGACGAGCAACCGCTGTCCGCACAAGGGCGGCCCGCTCTGCGACGGCATCATCACCGGCGCGTCCGTCGTGTGTCCCTTGCACGCGTGGAAGCTGAGTCTCACACACGGTTCCGTCGAGCGTCCCGCAAGTGAACGCGAGCGCTGCGTCGACACCTATCCGGTTCGCGTCGAAAACGGTGTCGTGGTGATTGCGGTTCCGCAGACCGCCGTGGAGGAGCGAGTCGCATGAACGGTTTCCTGCGCGCGGGACACACGCCGACGCTGATCGCGGCGCTGCTCTATTTCGACGTCAGCTTCATGGCGTGGGTGCTGCTCGGTCCGCTCGCGCCGTTTCTTCGCGAGTCGCTCGGACTCAGTGCAACGGAGCAGGGACTCATGACCGCGATTCCGCTCCTGGGCGGCTCATTGTTCCGACCGCTGCTCGGCATGTTGGGCGAACGCATCGGCGGACGACGCACAGGGCTGCTCGGGCTGGTCCTGACCGTGCTGACCCTGACTGCGGGGTGGCAGCTGGCGCACACCACCGTTCACTTCTACGTGCTCGGATTCTTCCTCGGGATTGCCGGTGCCAGTTTCGCGGTTGCGTTACCGCTGGCCAGCCGGTGGTATCCGCCGCAGTATCAGGGGCTGGCAATGGGCATTGCCGGTGCTGGCAACTCCGGCACATTGCTGGCCACGCTTTTTGCGCCGCGCCTGGCAGAACAGTTTGGCTGGCAGGCGACGTTCGGCATTGCGCTCGCGCCGATTGCCGTAGTCCTCGGACTGTTCGTGCTCCTGGCACGCGATAGCCCACGCCGTCTGACGCCGGCGACGCTGTCCGATTACGCGGCGGTTGTTCGCGAAGGCGACACGTTATCGCTGGCGCTGTTGTACTCGTTGACCTTCGGCGGTTTCGTCGGCTTCGCGAGTCTCCTGACGGCGTTCTTTCATGAGAGCTATCACGTCTCGCGCGTGGATGCCGGCGATCTCACGACGGTGGTCGTGATCGCGGGAAGCCTTCTGAGGCCGGTCGGCGGATGGCTGTCGGATCGAGTTGGCGGCTACCGGGTGCTCGTCGTGCTGCTTGCCGGATTCGCTGGGTGTGTCGCCCTGGTCGGCACCATGCCTGCAATCAGGATGGCCGTCGCGCTGCTCGTCGTGGGGATGGCACTCCTTGGCATGGGCAACGGCGCGGTATTTCAACTGGTACCTCAACGGTTCCCCGAGCGCATTGGCCTGGTTACCGGCGTCGTTGGCGCTGCCGGCGG
>JBKPNV010000334.1:0-9489 GCA_046732795.1 Acidobacteriota bacterium | reverse complement strand
ATCGTCACGATCCGGCCAACGGGCGAACACGATCTCGTCAGCACCGCGATTGCCAGCGCGAAAAGCAGCGACGGTTCATCACGCGAAATGTCCGCGCAGACGACCACGAAAGCCGTCCGGTACGAGCCGACGCTGGCACTGCGACGGCCGTTGGGCGACACCACGTTCTGGATCAACCGCAACAATACGATTCAATGGTCACTGCGCGGTGTCACTGGTGGCGTCAGGATCGATCTATCGCGCGATGATGGCGCGACGTGGACCAGGGTGAGCGAGGAGGCAGACAACGTCGGATTTTACGACTGGACTGGAACGGGCGGACTGACAGCTCGCGCACGAGTTCGCGTGACCAGCCTTGCGCGACCTGAGCTGACACAGATGTCGCCCGCGTTCACGATCGCCACGCGATAGACCCCGCGCGTCACGCTGCTCGGCCGTTCTACTTGGCGTCCTGCACGACGTTCACATTGCCCCCGGCGACCGTCAGCGAGCCCTCGCGCTTCTTGCCGCTGTTCACTGCAACACTGAATCTGACAGATCCGTTGCCGGTGCCGCTCGCACCAGCCGTGATCGTGATCCAGGAATCGTTGCTCTTCGCGGTCCAGGCGCAGGTGCTTCCGGTCGACACGTTGACGGTCCCCGTTCCCCCACCCTCCTTGAACTTCACCTCGTCTGGCGAAACCGAGTAGTTACAAGAGGGCGGCGGCGTCGGTGGAGGCGGAGGCGGCTGGGGTGGCGGAGCCGCCGGCGCCGCCTGCGAAACCGTAAATGCGCGACCGCCGATCGTCAACGTTCCCGTTCGCGCAGCACCGGTATTGGCAGCGACACCGAATCCTACGGAGCCGTTGCCAGTTCCACTCGCACCAGACGTAACCGTGATCCACGATGCATTGCTGCTGGCGGACCATCGGCATCCAGCCTGCGTCGACAGGGCCACAGTCCCAGTACCGCCCGACGCCGCAACGTTCTGAGTCTCGGGAGCGATGGCGAACGTGCAGGAGGCTGCCACGCCCGCCTGCGTGACGATTGCTCTCTGGCCCGCGACGGTAATGGTGCCGGATCGCTCGTTACCTCCGTTGGCTGCGACGGTGAACCCAACACCCCCGCGGCCGCTGCCGGAGCGTGGCGGCTCCAGGGTGATCCAACCCACGTCGGTGGTCGCGCTCCATTCGCACTCGGCCGACGTCGTCACGCTGACGTTGCCGGCCCCGGCGGCTGCGCCGACCGTTTGATTCGGTGGAGACAGCTCGTACCGGCACGGCGCGCGTTGTGTCACTCGCACGCTGCTGCCGTTGACGACGATGTCGCCCTCTCGGCCGGAACCGCCGTCGTTGGGCGCGACACGAAACTGAACGTCAGCGTTACCTTGTCCGGTCGCCGGAGAGAACCCCGAGATCCAGGCGGCGGCACTCGATGCGGCCCACGCGCATTCCGGTTGCGTTGCGATCGAGAATGTGGCGGTGCCACCGCCAGCATCGATCACCGATGGATTGGTGGCCAATGCCACCTGACACTTGACTGGATCTGGACCGCTCGGGGTCGCCGTCGTGGTTGACGACGCGCTGCACGCGACGGTCGCAGCGGCAATCAGGCCAATGGCCGCCGCGGCTGATGAGCGGAGATACGCAGGGACGCGTTTAGACGCCAGCATCCGGATGATTGCGAATTGTCGTTCTCTGGCCAACGTGCCGTCCGGGCGTCGGCAAAGCAAGAGCTATTCCAGAATAGGTGGTATCCGTCGGAAGAGTAATCTCGACAAATCACCGCGAGCGCACTGCAGGGTGGCGACGCGACCCAACGCTTTGCAATATTTGCATCGAAGCGCTCACCAGGTGTTGATGTCGCGGATGCTGCCGCTCGAAAGCAGATAGATGTACAGGTCAGTCAGGGCAACCCACACCAGGCTGCACCAGGCAAACGTCATGTGACGGGCGTTCAGCCACGAAGACCAGGTCCACACGTGGAAACGCGGAGCGGCGCTGCGGCCGCACGAAAAGCAGTCGAGTCGTCCTCCGATCAAGTGGCGGCAGGAGTGACATCCGAATGCGTACGCGGTCAAAAGACTGGCATTCACCACCATGATCACGGTGCCGACGCCAATCCCGAACCGGCCATCGCGAACGAATGCCGAGAGACCTTCCCACCAGAGGCAGACAAGCAGAAAAAAGGCGCCGTACAGCGTGTATCGATGAAGGTTCTGGAACAGAAGAAGCGCGGTCTCGCCGCGATAACGGCGCACAACGCCGCCCACTGCGCACGACGGCGGCGTCATCGCGAACGACCGGTAAATTGCGCCGCGGTAGTAGTAGCACGTCAGGCGAAATGCGATCGCGAGCGCCGGCGCAAAGAACGCGGGTGACTGCGGAAGGAATGCCGGCCACCATTCCGGAAATACGCCCAGCCATGCATGTTCCGGTGGCACGGCACCAGGGTAGCCGCTCGCAGGCGTGAAGATCGGAGGAGCCACCGTCGGGCTGATGTACGGCGGGAACCAGACGTGTGTCGCGTTGAACGCGCGCAACGTCAGGTAGCCGAAGAAGACCAGCAGGCCCGACGCATTCGCCGCTGGCGCGATCCACCACGCATCGACGCGCCCGGTCGCAAATCGTCTTCGACGGGCGATCCGTACGAGCGGCACGCGCTCAACGTACTTGCGGCTATCGCATTAGACAATCACAAACGTCTAATTCGATATATTAGACATGCTAATGATTGAGGCGCGCGGCCGGTCATGCACATCGAAACGCTGAAAACATTCTGCGATCTCGTCGAGACTGGCAGCTTCAACAAAGCGGCGCAGCGGAGTTTCATCTCGCAGTCGGCCGTGAGCCAGCAACTGAAAACGCTCGAAGGCCGCTATGGGCGTCCCCTGCTCGAACGCGGGTCGCGCCGCGGTCTCGCGCTCACCGATGCCGGCAAGCTCTTTTACGCGGAGTGTCGCGACCTCGTGGAGCGGTTCCGGCAGCTCGAAGAGCGTTTGCGCGAATCACCAGACGCGATCGCCGGCATCGTGCGGCTCGCGACGGTGTACAGCATTGGACTGCACGAGTTGCCGCGCTACGTCACGAGATTCATGAAAGCGCATCCGCGCGTGAAGGTGCACGTCGAATACAGCCGCACCGACAAGGTCTGTGAGGCGTGCCTGCAGAACACGATCGACTTCGGCATCGTGGCGTTTCCGCTGCGCCGTGTGAACCTGAACGTGATTCCATGGCATCAGGAAAAGCTGGTTCTCGTCTGCGCGCCCGGGCACCCGCTTGCGCGGCGGCGCAAAGTCCGGTTGGCGGAGATTGCAGGCACGCCCTTCATCGCCTTTGAACGGGACATTCCAACCCGGAGGACGATCGACGGGATCCTCAGGCGACATCACGTCCGAGTGGAGATCGCCATGGAGTTCGACAACATCGAGACCATCAAGCGCTCGGTCGAAGTCGGGAGTGGTCTGTCGATCCTGCCCGAAACCACGCTGGTCAACGAGGTCAGGAGCGGCCTGCTTGCAACGCGCGACTTCGCCGAGGGTCCATTTGTCCGCGACGTCGGCATCATTCATCGCCGCGGACGCGTGCTGGGATCCGCGGCACGCGCCTTTATGAATCTCCTGGCCGATGGACGTGACTGACGCGGGCGACCACGGAATGATCGTGTATTGTTGACTGCGGTCTATCTCCAAGACGAGAGCCCAACTATGCGCCGCAATGCCCGGTTTCTGTTGTGGATAGTCATCGCCTGCGTCGTGGCCGGCGTTTCGATGCGCGCCCAATGGTTGAACCAACCGATGGCCGGCGCTCCCCGAACGCGTGACGGCAAGATCAACATGACAGGGCCCGTTCCGAGACTGAACGGCAAACCGGATCTGTCTGGCATCTGGCAGGTGCAGGGTGACCCCCGCGCCCCTGGCGGGCTCTTCGGCCTCGGTGAGTCGCTCAACTCGCGATACTTCCGCGACATCCTGTCCGACTTCAAACCAGAGGAGCGGCCGCTCACACCGCTGGGCGTCGAGCGATTGCGTCAGCACACCCAGCCAGGAGCGTTCAATCCGACATTGAACTGTCTGCCCGACGGCGTGCCGCACGGCGATCTGCTGCCCGAGCCGTTCAAGATCCTTCATTCCCCCGGTGTGATCGTGATGCTGTACGAAGTCGAGACCACGTTTCGTCAGATCTTCATGGACGGGCGCAAGCTGCCGGCGGACCCCTCACCGACGTGGCAGGGATATTCGGTCGGGCGCTGGGACGGCGATACGCTGGTCATCGATTCAGCAGGCTTCAACGATCGCAGCTGGCTCGATGCGCGCGGCACTCCCCGCAGCACCGACATGCGGATCGAAGAGCGCTTCCGCCGCCGTGATTACGGCCACATGGATCTCACGATCACGCTCACCGATCCCCAGATCTTCACGAAGCCCATCACCTTCACCGTCGTCGAAGAGCTCCTCCCGGACACCGATGTACTGGAGCACTACTGCGTCGAGAACGAAAGAGACGACGCGCATATGCCTGGCCGGGAGCGGAAATAACCTCGTCATGGGGCCGATGCAATCGTCCTCGGGGAGGCTGGAACTGCCGGCTCCAGGCTCGGCACTACAGCTTTCGTAGATACGCCAGCAACGCCGGCCGCTCGTCCGCCGTCACGAATCCGCGATCGATGAGCGTGCCGTTGGATGAAACAAACGCCGGAATGCTGGGCGGTGGATTCAACCGCGCGGCGCGTCGGAAGAGAGCGTCGTAGTGATCGAGCACTTCCTCCAGTGTCGCCGCCGAATTGTTTTGGAAATACGGCGCGGTTCTACTGATTCCACGGAGTTGGGTGACGTCCATCACGCCGAGGTCGGCGGGTTGTCCCGTCAGCAACAATCGTCCCGGGTCCGAGGTCGTGACCGTCTGGATGCTGCCGTTCGCGAGCGTAATTAGGTACGTGCGCGCATTACGGTTCAGCCGCTCCGGACACGGCAAAAAGCCGTCGGTGGTGGGGCGAGGGCAGGCAGTCGCGATGGGGTGATAACGTGCGATGGGGCGCACGAGTGTTGCGTCGCCCGTGGACGTACTCGGATGCAACGCGCCGCCGTGGCATTGAGCGCAAGCCCGGTTGAAAACCCTCTTTCCATCCTGCTCGAGCTGGTTCAGCTCGGGGTCCGGGTCAGGGATGCTCGAGCCGGAACGGATCGCGTCCGCCAGAGCCTCGACTCCTTGCGACGAGAATAGTGTCTCTTGGAATGCGGCGAGATCGTCCAGCAGACCCGGCGTGGGTTCCACCGTCACCTGGGCGTGCGCGAAGAGCGCGCCGCGGGCCTGCTCCTGCAACGTGGCGAAGCGCGCATCGTGCTGGTAGCCTCCTTGCCTGTTCGGCCCGTTGGGGTCCTGACCGAGGATGGGGAGACGCTGTTGCGCAGCCGGAGCCCAGAGCGGCAAGACGAAATCCGGTCCGGTGATCGCGACGTTGAGCACGGGCATCACCGCGCGCCAAAGATCCACTGAGGTGTCACCCGAGGGCTGACCGGTAGCTGGATCGACGACCTTGACGTTCAGAGGCAGCGGCATGGTCACGCGCACGAGTCCGTTTTCAACCAGGTTCGAGAAGTCGCTCGCGTCGTCCCCGTTCACGCGGAAGTCGTCAGCGTCAACCGGCCGGAAGAGGGGATCGTCAGCGTTCTTGTTGCGCGCGCGCTTCGCCAACAAAGCCTCAAACCGGGCCCTGGCAACCGCCGGAGAGAGTTGGAACGAGTCCGACGGGATGTGGCAATCGGCGCATGCGCGTCCGTTCCCACCGAGTTCGTTGAGATTGCGGTCATTGAACGCCGCACGACCCCGGGCCACGTCGTCGCATGGCGGGTTGCCGCAGTTAAGTTTCGTCGCGCCGTTTCCCTGGGCTATGGCCGGCCCCGTGGTGGCGCTCCAAAGAACGCTCACGACCACGAGCACACTGCCCGCCACAACGAAATTACGCAGCCATATCTTCATGAGCTGTCTCGCTACTGGTGAACCGGCCCCGAACCCGCAACCCGCAAAGAACGGTTCGATTTCGGCCTTCTGTAACGAAGGTGCGATTTCCGCTTTGGAGTCGCACAACTGCGAACGCTGTGTTGAGCAGCGCGACAGTATCGATTCGCACGTGTGGTGGCAGTTCAATACTGCACACCTGAAAATTGTTTTGTCGGCGGTTTCCGCTGCAAGTGGGGCACTCAGTGTTCAGCGTCGCGCGCGCCCGGGTTCCACGCAGTTGTACGGCTTGACGGTCTCGTCCGGATGCCAGACCCACGAGCGGCTCAATTCACGTGGCGTTCTGCGAGGCCACTTCGAGCAGCTGGCCCTGGATTTCGATCGTCGTGCGGTCGTATTCCGACCCGGAGTGATGGGCGCCGATCCGCAATTGGCCCAGAACGCAGCCCGCGGCGACGAGACACACGAGACCTCGATTCACCGAACCTGCGTCTTCGCGTTTTTGACACCCCCACCGGCGAAAGATTCATGCCGATAATCGACCGAATCTCAGGTAGAGCGTCGGGACGACAAACATATTCAACAGCGTGGACGTCGTCAGGCCGCACAGGATCACGATCGCCATCGGCGTCTGAATTTCGCTGCCCGATTGACCGCTGCCAAGCGCGAGCGGAATCAGCGCAAGGCCGGCGGCCATGGCCGTCATCAGGATTGGCACCAGCCGCTCGCGTGCGCCCCGTTCGACCGCCTCCCGCAGGTCCACCACCCCTTCCTTCTGCATCAGATGTTGAATGTGCGACACGAGCATGATGCCGTTGCGGGTCGCGATGCCGAAAAGCGTGATGAACCCGATCAGCGTCGCGACGCTGAGGATCCCGCCCGACAGGAAGACGCCGACGACGCCGCCGATCAACGCGAGCGGCAGGTTGACCATGACGAGCAACGCGTCGCGAGCCCGCCCAAATGCGAGGACCAGCAGCATGAAGAGGCCGGCGATCACCAGCACGCCCAGCGCGAGGAGGCGTTGCGTCGCGCGTTCCTCGCTCTCGAACTGGCCACCGTACTCGACGCGGTAGCCCACCGGCATCGGCACCGCCTGGGCGATTGCGACCTGCACGTCGCGAACCACTCCGCCCAGATCGCGGCCGGCGACATTGCACGAGATCACGATCCTCCGTTGGACGTTCTCGCGCAGCACCATGTTCGGCCCTTCTTCGCGCCGGACGTCCGCCAACAGCCGGACGGGCACGACGGCTCCGGTGGGCGTGTCGATGGGCAGGTCGGCGACACGTTCGAAATCTGCGCCGGTGGATGGATCGAATTTCACGATGAGATCGAAGGCCGTGCCGCGATCGAAGATCCGGCCAACCGTGGCGCCGGCAAAGCTCGTCTCGATCGCCTCGGCAACGTCACCTGGACGTAGCCCGTAGCGCGCAATCATCGGCCGGTTCAGCACGAACCTGACGAATGGCACATCCATCTGCTGCTCGAGTGACAAGTCAGCGACGCCAGGGACCGTCTGCATCGCGTTGCGCACGTTCTCCCCCAGCCGCCGCAGCGTGCGCAGGTCATCCCCGAACACTTTGACGGCGATATTCGCCCGCGTGCCCGACAACATGTGATCGATGCGATGTGAAATCGGCTGACCGATCGTCACATTGGTTCCCGGCAGCGTCGCAAACTGCCGGCGCAATTCGGCGAGCAGTTCGTCGCGGCGCCGGCCCGTCTCCTTGAGGCCCACATCGATCTCGGCCGCCTCCACCCCCTGCACGTGCTCGTCGTACTCCGCGCGACCCGTTCTCCGCGCCGTCGCCACGACTTCCGGCTGCGAGAGCAGAATGCGCTCGACGCGCGTGCCGATCTCGTCGGACTTGGCGAGCGAGGTGCCCGGCAGTGTGTTCGCCTGCACGGTCAGGCTCCCTTCGTGAAACTCGGGGAGGAAGGCCGTGCCCGCCCGCATCAGCGCGACGGCCGCAACGACGAGCAACACAACGGCGGCTCCCACGACGGGCGCCGGGTGATTGAGTACTGGCGGCAGCAATCGAGCGAATCGCGCCTTCAAGACGCGCGTCAGCCAGCCATCGTGACCGCGCTGAATCGAGGCGGACGAAGGCAGGAAGGCAGAACACAACGCCGGCGTCACCACGATGGCGACCGCCAGCGACGCAAGCAGCGCGACGATGTAGGCGAAAGCCAGCGGCGACAGCAGACGTCCTTCGATGCCCTCGAGTCCGAACACCGGCAGGAAGACCATCACGATGATGACGGTTGCAAAGACGATCGATGACCGAATCTCGAGTGTCGCCTCCCGCACGATGACCGATGCCGGCAGCCGCTCCGCCAGCGGCCGCGCGTGGTTCTCGCGGAGGCGTCTGACGACGTTCTCCACGTCGATGATGGCATCGTCGACCAGCGCACCGATGGCGATGGCCATGCCGCCGAGCGTCATCGTGTTGATGCTCGCGCCGAATGCACGCAGCGCGAGGACGGCGGCCGCCAGCGACAACGGCATGGCTGTCAGCGTGATCGCGCTGGCGCGCAGGTTGGCCAGAAAGATCAGCACGACGACGATCACGAGGATGCCGCCGTCGCGCAGCGCCTGAATCACATTGTCGATGGCGACTTCGATGAAATCCGATTGCCGGAAGATTCGCCGATCGATCGTCGTGCCGCTCGGCAGTTCCTGTTGCAGCGTATCCAGCGCCCGATCGAGGCGTTCGGTCACGACGATGGTGTTCGCGCCTGGCTGCTTCTGCACGCCGACGATCACGGCCGGCTTCCCGCTTCGGGATCCTTCGCCGCGCTTGAAGGCGGCGCCTTCGCGCACGTCAGCCACGTCACGAACCAGCACCGAACGATCCCCGCGCAACGCGACGACCGTCTCGCCGATTTCCTGGGCGCTGCGAACGCGCCCAATCGCTTCGAGGACGTACTCCTGCGCGCCCTCGGTATACACGCCGGCCGACGTGTTCTCGCTGGCGCCGCGGGCCGCATCCAGCAACTCGGTCAGCGTGACGTTGTTCGCTCTGAGCGCATCCGGGTGGGCAACCACCTGGAACTGCCGTTCGGCGCCGCCGATCGGCGTGACCTGTGAGACGCCCGGCACCGCCAGCAGACGACGGCGGACGGTGGTGTCGGCGATTGTCCTGAGCGTGAGCGGATCGTCGTGGTCGGACGAGATCGCGAAGAAGAGGATCTCGCCCATGATCGATGAGACCGGTGCGAGCACCGGCTGATGCACCTGGGGCGGCAACGTGCCACCCACCAGCGTCAGCTTCTCTGACACGAGCTGACGGGCCATGAAGATGTCGGTGCCCCAGTCGAACTCGACCCACACGACGGCAATCCCGACAGCGGTCGCCGATCGTACGCGGCGCACGCCTGACGCCCCGTTAATCGCGCTTTCGATTGGGAACGTGACCAGCGATTCCATTTCCTCGGGCGCCATGCCGTGGCCCTCGGTCAGGATCGTGACCGTCGGCGCGGTGAGATCGGGAAAGACGTCGATCGGCATCTGACGCGCCGTCCACGCGCCGGCGACAAACAACAGCGC
>JBKPNV010000333.1:0-18818 GCA_046732795.1 Acidobacteriota bacterium | reverse complement strand
CCGGTCCCACGCCTTCACCGAACTCCTGGAACATGCGCATCTGAATATTGAAGTCGCGCTGCCAGAGCGGCTTGCCGCTCATGTCGTACGCGAACAGCCCGCGCGAGACGAACGAGACATAGAGTCGTTGGCCGTCTGTTGTCGGGGAGTTCGACGCGAAGCTGCCGTAGGTCGCGTGATAGCCTTCGTGCGGAACCGCAGTGACTGCTGTCTGCCGCCACAGCGTCCTGCCGGTTGCGCGGTCGAGAGCCAGGACGTCGAAGCGATGTTCTTCGCGCGCGCCCGCAGCGCCGTCGCTGCGACGTCCGCCGCTGCCCGACGCGCGTCGGATGACTCCGCCTTCCGGCCGGTGGGCACTGCCGTCGTGAGGAAGATTCGATCGCCCCAGATCACCGGGCTCGAGTGACCCTTCCCGGAATCTCGACTTTCCAGGCGATGTTGCTGGTGTCATTCCAGCGCACGGGGGCGGCCCCCGCAGCGACACCGGTCTGCGATGGACCGCGCCAGTGGCCCCAATCGGTGCCTGGTGCACGGCCCTGTTGTGCATTGAGGGACGAGACGAGCAGCAGGGCCACCGTCGAAGACGCGATTGCGGTGTAGGTGAAACGCACGTCTCGATTACGCCAGGAGCGTTGGGCACCTTTACTGGCACACCATTGTGGACAGCCAGCGACGTGGTGTAAGGCCGGGCCTCGGGGATCCGGGCTAACCGTAGTGTGGCTCTCCTGGCCACCGTAGCGCCGCGCGAAGGTGGCAGCCGGACCTCGAGGTCGGCTGCCATTGGGTGAACTGGACGCGATGGTTCGATAATCGAGCAGCGGAGACAGGACGGTCGCACAATCGCACCACAGAAGTTCTCATGACGGACGCAAAAATGCTGTCGTTATCGCGGATCCCGTGCGTCGGTCGCGGACCGACCTGACGATTCGTCACCGGTCGGAGTGTCCTCGGCCGGCGTCTTCAGCGCCGCGATCTGGCGCAGCGCGTCTCGGGCTTCTCTTTCATCGCTCGCCTTCAGCCCAAGCCGAATCGCTTCGTTGAACGCGTCCTCCGCCTTCTTCATCGACACCGAATCATTCGTTCTCTGGGCGTGCTTCCAGTAGATTTTCGCGCTCGCCATTTGGATCTCGGCCGACCCTGAGCCCATCGACAAGAGACCCGAAGCGACGGCGTCCTCGATTGCCTGGCCGATGTCGCTCGGCTCCGGTGGTTGGGCATCGTCCGCGCCACGCTGGCCGCTCGCAACACGAGGCGTCTGGAACATGCAGCTACGCGTCCAGTTCACCAGCAACACGATTGAGGCAACGATAGCGACTTTCCGCCAGAACGAGCGCCCCTTGCGAGCGCGGCCGCCATACCGCCGCCCCCGCCGAGTCGCGCGCCGGTCGGGTGTGACCGTAAATGGAGAAGCAGAGCCGGATGGTGGTGGCAACGGCGCGTACATCGAACCCGATTGACCGACTGCGGAACCGGATGGCGGCAGCATCGGCGGATACGTCTCGGATTGCCCGACTGGTGGTTGAGCGGCCTGCGGCGGCAGCGGCGGTGGTACAAGGACGGGCGCCGGCGTTTCCACGGCAGTTGGCGCATCCGCCAGGACGGCACTGTGCGCCCGTCGCAGGTCGGCGCTGAACGCCTCCATAGTCTGATAACGCCGGGTCACGTCGCGCTCCAGTGCTCGCAACACGATTCGCTCGATGTCGGCGGTCGCGTCCGGACGTCTGGCGCGCACCGGGACGATCGCGCCGTGCGCGATTTCGTGGAGCACGCCCAGAGCGTGACCCGAGGTGAACGGACGCGCTCCGGCGATCATCTCGTAGAGCATCGCGCCGAGCGAGAACACGTCGCTGCGCGCGTCGATCGGATCGCCCCTGGCCTGCTCGGGTGACATGTAGTCGACGGTTCCCAGCAGCATGCCAGCCAACGTTGCCGGTGCCAGCGTCGTCGGTTGATCGGCCAGAGAACCGCCGCCCACGAGCTTTGCCAGGCCGAAGTCGAGCACCTTGACGTGTCCGCGCGCGGTGACCATCACGTTGCCCGGTTTCAAATCGCGATGCACGATGCCGGCGGCGTGTGCGGTGCCGACGCCTTCGGCCACCTGAAGAGCGACATCGAGTGCCTTCGCCAGCGGCATCGGACCGTCGTTGAGTGTGTCCCGGAGCGTCCGTCCAGCCACGAGCTCCATCACGAGCACGTCGGTGTCGTCCACCGTGAAGATGTCGAAGATCGTGACGATATGCGGATCGTTGAGCGAGGAGGCAGTCCGCGCTTCGTGCAGGAAGCGTGCGCGACGCTGCTGGTCGTCGCTCTTGTCGGCCGGGAGGATCTTCAGCGCAACGCGGCGATCGAGACGAAGGTCGAGCGCTTCGTACACCACGCCCATCCCGCCGGCGCCAAGCTCGGAAACGACCTTGTAGTGCATCAACGTGCGACCGACCATGCCGAGACTCTACATCGAGTTGGCACGTGTCGCGGTGGGCCGCCTGGGCCACGCTCCTACAAGCGGGCCTTCAGGCCCGACTGACGTTTGCAACGGCTTCACCCGCCTTCGAGCGCAGGCACGATATCGATCTGATCGCCGGGCGCCACGGGGGTCCCGATCTCCGCGGCGCCGAGCTGGTGGTCGTTCAGGAACACCACCATGACCGGATTGAGCGCACCATCCTTCGCCCAGACGAGCGGCGTCAGGTTGGGATGTCGATCAGTCAGCGCGCGGAGTGCCGACTCGACCGTCGCCGCCAGCACGTCAACGGTGCTGATACCGCCTATGCGCTCGGCGAAGAGGTTGGTGAAACGGATACGGGGCATACAACAGTGGACAGTCGTGGCGAGGGCGTCAGGACGGTCAGGCCTTCGCGATCTCGTCGATTTCCCTGTCGAACACGGCCCACACCCGATCGCTGAGCTGCGAAAAGAACTCGCGGGTCACGAACGGGGGAACGCCCAGGTTGGGGTTGGGCCGATCGAACACTTCCGACGGCAACGTGTAGTCCGATCGATCGTACCCCTGCTTGCGCTCGAGCCACAACGCGCGGACGAACGCGCGCCGCACGGCGGCGAGCAGCTCCGCATTCGTCACCTCGAACCCGATCTCGTGCTTCAAGCCCTCGACGGTGTGGTCGGCGGTGACGCCGGCGAACTTGCATAGGCCGATCAGATCGTCGCGAACGAAATACAGGCCGCGTTCGGTGATCAGCTTGGCCCAGTAGTCGAGCGATGTGTTGCCCTCGAGCGCCAGCGCCATAT
Source organism: Acidobacteriota bacterium (assembly GCA_046732795.1). Lineage (GTDB taxonomy): Bacteria > Acidobacteriota > Vicinamibacteria > Vicinamibacterales > UBA2999 > Gp6-AA40. The sequence continues at coordinate 15,572 of JBKPNV010000333.1, read as the reverse complement.
AGGTGGCCATCGACATGTGTCCGCCCGCGATCGCCCACGGATAGCCGGGGTTTGTGTCGGGCTGGTACGCGGGGAACTCCATGCCCTTGCAGTGCATGGCGTACCCGGTTTCCCCGAGCTTTTCCGACAGCCGCTTGACACCGCGGCCCACCTCGGGAAACTTCCCGGTGGCCGCTCCCTCGACGAGCTCGCGCGCTTTTTCGAAGTCTCCGAAGGTCGCACCGTTCAGGATCGGCGCGTCGGGATGTCGCTCGTTGTAGTCCATCACATACGAGATCGTCGTACCCACAGAGATGTTATCCATCCCGAGCCGGTCGACCAGGCTGATGAGCGTGGCGGCTTTGCGCGGATCGTGAATCCCGATATTGGTCGACAGCAAGTTCACCGGTTCGTAGTCGAATTTGGCCAGGAAGGCGCCGCGCGTCCCGTCGGCGTTCTTCTCGTACACGTTCTTGTGGCAGTTGATGCCGCAGCGAAAGCACGACTCGGCCTTGACGACGAACTCCGGCTGGACGTGGTCGCGGAACATCAGCTCGGGCTTGCCGTCGCCCGTGGGCCGGAAGTTGTTCTGAGGGACGAAGTGGAACTTTTCGAGTGGCTCGTAGTTCGACCAGGTCCCGCCGAGCCCTCCTTTATCCTTCTCGCGGAATTTGCGTGATCCTGGGCCGGTCGACGCCGCCTTGTTGATGTCGCGGATCTCCGGCTTCAGCTTCGTGATGCGGTCTGGCGCCTGCGCGACGATCGCCAATACGCCCTTGTACCCCATGACGGCGCCCATGCCACCGCGGCCGGCCCATCGGCACTTGTCGTCGCCGGACCTCAGTTGGTTTTCGGTGCTGAGCGCCACCGCCGCCATGTAGCAATCCTCGTAGTGCTCGCCGGCGGGACCGATCACCGCGAAGTGCGCGTCGGCGTATCGATCGCGCAGCCACATGATCTTCTCGTGGCAGATGAGCCCGAGCAGATCGCCGGCGGGCTCGAACGCAATCCTGGGACCTTGCTCGCTGTGACGGATCACAACGTACACCGGCCCGTCGGCCCGGCCCTCCAGAATCAGCTCGTCGAGTCCAGTCCATTTGAGCTTCGGGCCGAACTTGCAGCTGCCGGCCGACCACATCGCGGCGGGCAGGCCTTTGTTGGAAACCTTGAGTGGGCTGTAGGCCGAGAAATACGTGCGGAGACCGGTCATGACGTTCGATGCCGTCAGCACGCCGGTGTTGACGATGAGGGGATTGTCGGGCGTGAACGGGTGCGTAATAGTCCGCTCCGCCAGGATCTGGAACGATCGCCCGAATCCTCCGAGCACATCCTCGAGGTTCCGGCACGGCACGTCTTCGATGCGGACGTCCCGGGATGCCAGGTCGATGGTCGCACGCGTGTAGACGACTGCGCGAGGGTCGCTACGGGATCCGTTGAACGAGGTGCGCATCGCGACAATTTATCACTGGGACGTCGCGTGTCTCCAGCGGAGGCACCCGTCGACACGCACCGGCTGTGCCGTCAGCCCCGGCCCGGTCGGAACGGCCCACACGGCCCGCCCCGCCTCAGGTCTCTCTGTGGTGAGGGATTCGCCAAAATCATCTTGATTACTAGCAAGCGTTTGCAGCCGTCGCCGGCCGGTGGGATCAGGAGAGGCCGCGAGCGGACGCAGCAGCCCTACGAATACGCTTGCCACGAAGGGAACTACGGTTTGCGAAACATCCTGGGCACCGCGCGAGCGATTGAAGATCGGGAACGGCGATAGGCGCGGATGCCCGAGGCTGCTGGTCGTTCCTCGGCCTTGTCCGTTGGCTTGACAATCGAGCGCCGCCACGGCACTCTCTGCCGGCATCCCATCAAGTAGCGAGGAGGTCACGATGACGAGACGAGCTCGGTGGGCAGTTACGCTCGCGGTCATTAGCGGGTTTGCGACGGCGGCCCCGGCACTGGCGCACCATTCGTTCGCTGCGGAATTCGACGGCAGCAAAACGTTCGTCGTGAAAGGCGTCCTCACGAGAGTCGACTGGACCAACCCTCATATCTACTTCTATCTGGATGTGAAGGACGCGAAGGGCAAAGTCACGGAATACGCGTTTTCCAGCGGCCCTCCCGGCACCCTGCGGCGCGCCGGTGTCAAGAAGACCGATTTCAAAATCGGCGACACGGTCACGGTGACCGGCGCCCCGGCCAAGGATGGCACCAAGCACCTTGGGTGGCTGAAGATGATCAAGTATTCGGACGGGCGGGTGTTTGTCTATCGCGACGGGTCCGAGTAAGCCAGTCCGAGTAGCAAAGGGATTCACGATGATTCAGCATCCCTTCCCTCATAGTGTCACTGCGGCGGTAACCGGCGCGGCGCTGATCGGTTTCTTTCTCGTTGCCGGTTGCAGCAGAGTCCCGTCGCAATCGCCCGAGGCCGTCACAAAGTCGCCGTGTTTCGGCTGCTCCGTCGATGGCAAGACGACGCCGACGACGGCGGACGGTCATCCGGATTTCAGCGGTCACTGGAACGGCGCGGCGCCGAATCCGAACCAGGCGCCAGCCACGGCCGCTCCTGCCGGCGGAACGGCGGACGGACGCGGTCGCCGCGGTGGCGGCGGACGCGGCCAGGTGATGAACAGGTATGCGGATGGCTCGATCGTGTTCGACTTCTCGACCGAGTACAACGAGGAGAACGGCGCTGGCCGAATCTGCATCAGTGACGACTGTCAGGCGCCGAATCAGCCGCCCTACAACGATGAGTGGATGGTGAAGGTCCGGGAAATTGCCAGGACGCAGTTTGGTGGAACGACGCCGCTGGACCCCGCCCACGATTGCCGCCCGCAAGGTGTTCCTCGAGCCGGCATGAACGGCATCCTCGTCGTGCAGGCGCCGCAGTTGATCGCGGTGCTGTACGAAGCCGCGCCGTACTCGACCTATCGGCTCATCTTCACCGACGGACGCCCGCATCCCGACCCCGACGATCTCGAGCCGAGCTTCTGGGGGCATTCAATCGGACGCTGGGAAGGCAACACGCTGGTCGTCGACACCGTCGGTCTGACCGAGGAGTCGTGGGTCGGCGGCGGTGGTGCGACTGGCCGGAACATGTATACGTCGATTCACAGCGACAAGCTGCACGTCATCGAGCGATGGACGCGAGACGGCGACGTGCTCACCAACGACGTCGTCGTCGAAGATCCAGTCGCGTTCACCAAGCCTTGGGTGATCGGCCCGCGCCGTGTTCGTCACGCGAGCCCGGACGACGTGATGTACGAGAGCATCTGCAAGCCGACGCCGAAGGAGCATTTCGTGCCACCGGATCCGAAGGATCCGGATATCAAGAGCCGGTGCGGCTATCGCTGCGAAAGCGACGAGCCGGATCCGAATGCCGCACCTCCCGCGGCAGTGCTCACTGGGAACTGGGATGTGACGATCAAGTACACGGACCGGGTGGTCAACGAGCGCTGGACCATCCAGCAGAAGGGGAACGCGCTCACCGCCAAAGCGGCCGGCGAACGTGGCGAGCTGCCCGTGTCCGGTTCAATCGAGGGCGCGTTCGTGCGCGTGACGGCGAAAGACGGCGACAAGGACTATAAGATTCGCGCCACCGTCGACGGCGATGTCATGGACGGCTCGATTACGCTCGGGGTCGGCCAGCAGTATCTGTGGCACGCGAAACGGGTGAAGTGACCGCCGCGCGCACTATCGCACTAGCCGAATGCCCAACGGTCTCGAGGATCAGCGGGTCTGCCTACCCGGTTCGCCCTTATTCTTGTGCTCGAAGAGACATCTGCGACTTCGCCGGCCGCGAAAAGGGAGCGCACTCATGCGGATCATGCCCGGCTTTCAGAACATTCGTATCGGAGGCAATGACAGCAAATTCCACGACGACATCGAGGGGATGATCAACCAAATCGCGCGCACCTCGATTGGCAACCAGCTGCTGGTGGCGATCAATGACAATACCAACGGGAATCTGACCTGGATCGGCCGCACCGCCGGAGGCAACATCACCCAAGTGGTGAACAATGACATGTCGCAGCTCGACCGGCCGTTCGTTCTCCTGCGAGGACTGATCCGGCAGCTCAAGCAGGACAGGAAGAACGCCGCGCTGCGCAAGCAGGTGTCGGACGAGATCGCGACCGCGCTGCGCCGCGCAGAGACGCGCGGGCGGAGCAAGCGTACTCTCGCGCAGCGGCTGTCGGTCACACCCGGCGAGGCACTGGGCACGACCGATCACGATAACGTCAAGATGGTCGATGACGCCAGAAAGGCGCCGCATGCGCCGACGAAGCCGGTCGCCAATGTGCTCGACGAGCTCTGCAATCCGGACGGCAAGTGGTACGTCGAGAGCCTCGTCGAGGGATCCGGGCATTACACGTTCGGCGACCTGCTGGCACGTGTCCTTCACCGCGACCTGAGCTCCGGCCCCGGGCAGACGGCCAAGATCATGTTCAATCCGGCGGTCGACGAAAGCTGCGTCGGCGACGGCAAGATGGCCAAGCGCCCGCCGGTGATCGGCCTCTACCACGAGTTGGTGCATGCCTATCGCAACGTTCGTGGCCGCCGGCTCTTCGACGACTTCATGTCGTGCTCGCTCCCCGACGACGAGCTGATGACCACGGGCCTCGAGCCGTACACCTACGTCCGCTTCACCGAGAACAAGTTCCGCGGCGCGGTCGGCGAAGCGCACCGGCCCGGGTATCGGTGAACGCGGCAAGGATCCGAATTGATGCTCAGCACAGGACGATGAAGATTGTCATTTATCAGAAGCCGACATGCACGACATGCCGGCAGGTTCACGCCGCGCTTGTCGACAGCGGTGTCGACTTCGAGGCCGTCGACTACTACGTCGATCCGATTCCGAAGAACAAGCTGCTCGATTTGCTTCGCAAGATGCGCATACCGCCGCGCGAGTTGCTGCGTACCAGGGAGCCGGTCTACAAGGCCCTGCGCCTCGCCGAGCGCGATCTTAGCGACGATGAGATCGTCGAGGTGATGGTCAAGAACCCCGATCTGATTCAGCGGCCGATCGTCGAGAAAGGCGCGCGTGCCATCCTCGCCCGTCCGGCCGAGCGACTCAAGGAAATCCTCTAGGCTCTCGGTTTCGATTACGGCGATCGATCGGGGTTGCGGCCGCGTTATGATCGGCACGGCGGCGGCACTATTCGTGCGGTCGCAACACGTGCGTGTGCACACCGCCCAGCCGTCGGAGGTGTGGGATGAATGTCAGGGGTGTGATGGTCCTGTTGGCGGTCTTGTCGGCCAGTGATGCGATATCGGCTCACCATGGCGCCGCGGCCTACGACCGCAGTGTCACGCTGACGTTGAAGGCAACAGTGACCGAGTTCGTATTCAAAAACCCGCACATCATCATCTCGTTCGACGCACCAGACGACAACGGGAAGATCGTTCACTGGTCTGCCGAGGGCGGCAGTTCCTCCGGCCTTGCAAGGCGGGGCTGGACGTGGAAGACACTGAAAGCGGGTGATCAGGTCACAGTCGTGGGCAATCCGGCGAGAGGCATGGAAGGCAAGGAGACCAGGGTGATGGCGCTGACGCGAGTGATCCTGCCGAACGGCGAGGTCGTCGGTCAGCAGACGCTCACACCCGCGCCGGGAGAAGGAGCCCAGAAATGAAGAACGCTGTCCTTGGAGCGGTCTCCGCGCTGGCATTGGTGGTGACACTCGCCCCGGTGGGCGAGGCTCAATCAACCCAGACGCGGTCGAATAACTCCGCATCGATCAGACGCGATCTGGACGGGGTGTGGGCGATACGAGCGGCCACTGGCACTCCACGGACCGCCTTCGAGTGCTGTCTCGTTGATCCCAGATTGCGTCCTCCGATGACGCCCTGGGGTCAGGCGCGATTCGATGCCGCGGTGCCGTCTTCGAGAAGCCCGGGCCCGGAAGGCGACCGCGTCGTCCCCGGAAAGGAGAACGATCCCACGCTGTCGTGCTTTCCTGATGGGATTCCGAAAATTCTGACATCGCCGGAGCCGTTCGAGATCATCACGGTTCCCGGACGGGTGCTCATGTTCTTCGAGAAGGACCACGGTTGGCGGCAGATTTGGACCGACGGACGCAAGCTTCCCGAAGACCCTCCGGAGTTGCGGTTCGACGGGTACTCCGTCGGCCGGTGGGAAGGGGACACGCTTGTTGTCGAATCCAACGGGTTCAATGACAAGCTGTGGCTGGACTACTACGGAGACCCGCACAGCGAGCAGCTTCACCTGACCGAACGCTATCAGCGGCTGGACAAGGACACGTTGTCGATTCAGGTGACGATCAACGATCCGAAGGCCTACACGAAGCCATGGGTCGGCAAGCCAATACGGTACTCGTCGCGGCCGCGTGTGGAAATCGGGGAGTGGTACTGCACGATCGAGGACGAAAGCCGGTTCAGCGAGAAGATACGGTTTCCCACGTTTGTTGGCGACGCAAACAAGAAGTAGCCGGCGGCGATGCTGGGTTCCCGCAGTCCGGTACGCCTTAACACGTTGGAAGGGGTGCTCGGCGAGGCGAACGGACGCGTCGGATCAAGGACGTTCTGCAGCAGATGTTCGAGCAGGACCTGAGTCGTGGGCTCGATGAGGTTCGGCCGGGCCGATGTTCAGGAATGCGCTGGGCGGCGTTTGTAATAGTGCAGTGCCTGTAATCGTTCAGGCAATCGGATCTGCGAGGCACGTCCCATGCTGCAGAACCCCGGCTTCGTGGCGCTCGTCGCCATCTCCGTCCTGACCCTTCTGTCGCGCACCTCTGCTCAGTGGCTGACGCAACCGACTGCAGGGATTCCTCGCCTTGCTGACGGTAAACCGAACCTGTCTGCGGCAACTCCCCGATCGGTCGATGGCAAGCCCGATCTCTCGGGACTGTGGCACGCCGGCCCGAAGTGGGATACGGATCTCAAACAGACCGAGGTTCAGGAATGGGCACAAGAACAAGCACGACAACGACTGGCGAATCCCGCGTCGCTCTCGTGGAGTGTGCTGTGCCTGCCTCCGGGACCGATGATCACATTTAGCGGGCCCTTGAGGATCATTCAAACCCCGCAGATCGTCGGCGTGCTCTACGAAGTGCCAAACAATTTCCGTCAAATCTTCATGGATGGCCGGACTCTCCCGGAAGACCCCAACCCGACATGGCAGGGCTACTCGGTCGGACGCTGGGAAGGGGAGACGCTTGTCGTCGAGAGCAACGGCTTCAACGACAAATCATGGGTGGGGCGTCCTGGTGTCCCGCACACCGAAGCGCTGCGTGTCACGGAGCGCTACCGTCGGCGTGACTTTGGCCACATGGACGTACAGATCACCTTCGATGACCCGAAGACGTTCGCGCGGCCGTGGACCGCGACGACGGAGCTCCTCTACGACCCGGACACCGAAATGCTGGAGCACGTCTGCAATGAGAACGAAAAGAGCGTCCAGCACTTCGTCCAGCCGCAGGATGCCCCCTCGTTCAGCGTCGACTCCGCCTCGTTGGCGAAGTTCGCTGGTGTCTACCAGATGATGACGCCGCGCGGCATGGCGAACGCGACCGTCACCGTGGATGCCGGCAACCTGATGATTGACGTCCCCGGTTTCGGCAGCGGCCGCATGGTTCCGCAATCGGCGACAATGTTTCAATTCCGCGGCGCCGCGCTGGAGTTTGTCGCGAACGAGAACGGCGAGGTGACGCATCTCATCGCGCACGTCGTCGAGGGCGATTTCAAGGGACCGCGGATCAAATAGCCCGTGAATCGACGACGATAAACCCGGAGGGTGCTGGTCTGAGTGCTTGCCCGTAGTACCGAGTCGCCAGCGTGCGCCGCCGCAAGTCACCTCATGAGTCCCGATATCGTCATACTCGATTCTGAAGGTTTGCACGGAATCGCGAATACCTCGGAATCGAACCGGGATTGTCTTCGTCCACGGTCTCGGCGGAACTTCGCACGGCACATGGCGGCACGGCAGCGAGGGATCAGCCGGCCCTTCTTTCTGGCCCGCCTCTCTGCGGGAGGACTGCCGCGATGTGGCGCGTCTGGATCGTTGGGTCATCCGGCGCGGCTGATCCGCTCTCCCACGAACAACCACATCCCGAAGGCCTCATCGCGATGCGCGTGGCGGTGCAGTACGTGGATAGGATATCGGGCACTCCGCGGTAAGAGGCCGTCTTCAACAAGAGAACGCCTGACTCATTGACGAGGTGGCCTTGAGCCGGACGCCCTCGCTCGTGGTGGCGCCGTGCCCGGCCGGCAGGCGTGTCCGCAGGTGGCCACCGTCCGTGGTTACCAGGGTTTGGGTATAACTGGCATTTCAGCATGAGGCTTAGCATTATTCCCGTTCGTCGCAGCGAATTTTCGCCGCGGCGTCGGTGTCCCTGCACGGAGGGTAGAGCTTCATGCGCAAGTTCAGTGCATTCGTAGTCGCCGCGGTGGTGTTGCTGTTTCCCGCCCTGGCCACTGCGCAGGCCACTATCGCGGGAACTGTTCGTGATACTTCGGGCGCCGTTCTTCCAGGCGTCACCGTTGAAGCGTCGAGCCCCGCGCTCATCGAAAAGCTGCGGACGGCCGTCACCGACGGCAGCGGCCAATATCAGGTTGTCAATCTCCGGCCTGGCACATACACCGTGACTTTCTCGCTATCCGGATTCAGCACTGTCAGACGTGAAGCCGTCGAGCTGACTGCTGCGTCGGTCGCGAATATCAATGCCGACCTTCGTGTCGGCACGCTCGAAGAAACGATCACGGTCACCGGCGAGTCGCCCATCGTCGACGTGCAGAGCACGAGCCGCAACCAGACACTGAGCTCCGAAGTCCTCAGCGCGGTTCCAGCGACGCGCGGCTACAACGCGCTCGTGTTCCTCGTCCCGTCGGTCACCGGCGGCAGCAATCAGGTGGACCTCAGTCCGCTCATGCGCATCTTCTACAGCCACGGTGGTCGTGCCAATGAAGGACGCGTGATGGTGGACGGGCTGAGCGTCGGCGCGGCGCTGAACGGCGGTGGTGTCTCGTTGTACGTGCCGGACACGACGAACAGCCAGGAAATGACGTTGAATCTCTCTGGCGGGCTCGGTGAGGCCGAAACGGGTGGCGCGGTCGTCAACATCATCCCCAAGACCGGCGGCAACAGGTTCGGAGGGACTGGATTCCTGAGCACGGCAGGAAGTTGGTCTATGGGCAGCAACCTCGATGACCGTCTCAGAAGCTTCGGGCTGCAGGACCCGCCCGAACTGCTCAAGAACTGGGATTCGAGTTTCTCGATGGGCGGGCCGATAAAAAAAGATCGTGTGTGGTTCTATGGCGTCGCGCGGAGTTTCGGTCAGCAGGACACTATCGCGGGCATGTATGCCAACAGGAATGCCGGCGATCCGACGAAGTGGACGTACGAAAAGGACACCGACGTCAAGGCCATCAACGCGACGAGACGCACGATCACGGCCATTCGCCTCACCGCGCAAGTCACGCCGCGAAACAAGCTCGGGTTCTACTTCGACAATCAGCTCTGGTGCGACGGGTCTTCGATGTTGACAACAGGAGAAGGGTGCCGTCTGGCCACTTCAGAATGGGTCGCGAGCGGACAGGCGACTCGTGCGCCCGAAGCCTCGAGCGGCTCGAACGGTCTGCTCAGCGCGGCCGGCTATCACGACAAGTACACGCGCATGGGACAGCTCACCTGGACGTCCCCCTTCTCGGATCGTCTCTTGTTCGAAGCGGGTCTCTCGTCGTTCTCCAACATCTGGGGTTATCTCGAGCCGCCAGGCGCGATTCGGAATCTCGTTCCGGTCGTCGAGCAGTCCGCTCTCGACGGCATGCCGGCCGGATTGAGCTACCGTGCGCTCGGCCTCACGCAGTCGAATCTGCAGAATCCGAACGTCTGGCGCGCCAATGCTTCGTACGTCACGGGCGCGAACGGTCTGAAGGTCGGTTATCAAGGCGGCTACCACGTCTCCAACACCTCCAGCAAAGGCGATCAGACCAACCTCGAATATCAGCTCAATCGCGGCGTGCCGAATCGGTTGACGATGTTCATTCGCGACTGGGACACCTCGGACAAGACCCGCTACGACGCGCTGTATGCGCAGGATCAGTGGACACTTCATCGATTCACGCTGCAGGGCGCGGTGCGCTACGATCGGGCCTACAGCTGGCATCCGGCCGACGGCAATGGGACGACCGCGGTACAGCCGTTCTATCCGGTGCCGTATGTCTTCCAAGACACCGACGGCGTGAACAGTTTCAATGACATCACCATGCGCGGCGGTGCGGCGTGGGATGTGACCGGCGACGGGAAGACCTCACTCAAGGTCAATCTTGGAAAGTATCTTCAGAGCGCCAATAACCAGGATCGGTACGTCATCAACAATCCGGCGCAAGGCACGCGCTTTCCACGTCAAACCAATCGCAGCTGGAACGATATCAATCTCGACTACGTGCCGGATTGCAACCTGATGAATCCGATCGCGAACGGCGAGTGCGGTGCGTGGTCGAACCCGGCCTTCGGCAGCCCGATAGGGTCGGCGGTCGATCCCGACATCCTGCATGGGTGGGGCGTGCGGCCCTCAGACTGGCAGTTCGGTGCGTCGATTCAACGTGAAATCCTGCCGCGGACCTCGCTGGAAGCCAGCTACAACCGCCGCTGGTTCCGGAACTTCCTGGTGACCGACAATCTCGCTCTCGGTCCCAACGACGTCGATTCGTTCACGATCACGGCGCCGCAGCACTCGGACTTGCCGGGAGGCGGTGGCTACACGGCGACGTATCTCGATCCACGGACGCTGGCCGTGAACAACTACACGACATTCGAGTCCGACTACGGCGACCGGACGCTGTACTGGCATGGGTTCGACATCAACGTGAACACCCGCTTGAACAACGGGCTGGTGCTCCAGGGTGGAACGAGCACCGGGCGCGGCGTGCAGAAGTTCTGCGATGTGGCGGCCAAGCTTCCGGAGTTGTTCCTCACCGGCACTCGCGCGCAGACCTCGTCGTGCGACGTGGCGGAGCCTTGGCTGACGCAGTTCCGCGGCCTCGCCTCCTACGTCGTGCCGAAGATCGACGTGCAAGTCAGCGCGACCCTTCAGGCCAAGCCAGGAACGCTTGGCATCGCCGGCAACACGTCTGGCACCAACGGCGCCTCGATCAACGCCAACTACGCGGCACCCAACCTCGAGATCCTGCAGTCGCTCGGCCGGCTGCCGACAGGCGGACAGATCAACGGCAATACCTCCGTCAACCTGCTGCTGCCCGGGGACGTCTACGGCGATCGCGTGAACCAGTTCGACCTGCGGCTGGCCAAGATCCTTCGCTTTGGGCGGACGAAGACACAGGTTGGCGTCGACCTCTACAACCTGCTCAACGCCAACCCCGGGCTGAGCTACAACGAAACGTTCACTGGAACCGGGACGACGTGGCTGCGGCCGACGTCGATCCTCTTGCCGCGCTTCGCGCGCTTCAACGTCACCGTCGATTTCTGATCACCCCGTCGATCTTCGATCCGTCGCGTCGGCGATGGATCGAAGGGACGAGGTTCTGAGACCAAATGGGTATGGCCCTTCTCGTGGACACCATGCGGCGCACCGGAAGCAGGTGGCGCTTTGCGGCCTTGCTTGTTGTCGGCATGGTGATGGTGGCTTCGGCCTCACAGCCCTTGCGGATCTCGGCACAAGAGTCTTCCGCCTCGCGATCGGTCAGCCCAATCTCGGCCCATCAAGAAACCATCAAGCAGTACTGCGACACCTGTCACAACTCGAAGGTCAAGAGCGGCGGTCTGGTGCTGGACACCCTGGATCTGACGAACGTCGGCCACGACCGTGAGGTGTGGGAACAGGTTGTGAGGAAGCTCCGGGCGGGCGCGATGCCGCCGTCGGGTGCACGCCGGCCGGACGAGGCGACGATGACGCGGCTGGCCGGTTGGCTCGAAAGTGAGCTCGATCGAGCGGGCTCGTCGCAACCAGCGCCGGGCCGCCCGCTTCTGCGACGTCTGAACCGCGCGGAGTACGCCAACGCGATTCGCGATCTTCTCGGCATCGACGTGAACGTGGCTGCACTGCTGCCGCCCGACGATGCGGCGTTCGGCTTCGACAACGTTGCCGATGCGCAGAGCAGCTCACCAGCCCTGCTGCAGGCGTATCTCGCTGCCGCTCGAAAGATCAGCGCGGTCGCAATCGGCGATCCGGCGATGGACATCGGCAGTGATACCTACTCCGTCCGCCAGGACTTGTCGCAGGACGTGTACCTGGAAGGGATGCCGCTCGGCACGGTCGGAGGCGTTCGCGTCACACACTCCTTTCCCGTAGACGCCGAGTACGATTTCCAGATCAGGTTGTATCGCACCAATCTGAATGCGATTCGCGGGTTGGAGGATCCACAGGAGGTCGAGCTGACGCTCGACGGGGCACGGATCCACACCACAGAGATTGGTGGCGACAAGGATCTGATGGCGGCCCAGCTCAATCCGACAGATACCGCCGATGCCATTGAAGCCACGCGTCTCCGTCTGCGTGTGTTCGTCAAGGCCGGGCCACACGATGTTGCGGCAGCGTTTCTCGAGAAGACGTCGCCGACCTTCGAGACCAACCGCCTGCGCCGCTTCATCCGCGACTTCGCGAATCCTTACGACGCTGAAGGCGCGCCGCACGTGCAGTCGATCACGATCCAGGGACCGTATCAGACGAAGGGTGTGAGCGAGGCCGTGAGCTCCCGGCTGTTCGTCTGCCGTCCGGCGAATGACAAAGAGCAGGCGCCGTGCGCGAAGCGAATCGTTTCCACGCTCGCTCGGCGAGCGTATCGACGGCCCGCTACGTCTGCCGAGGTCGATGCGCTGATGTCGTTTTACGAGCGCGGGCGGTCGAGGGGGAGTTTCGAGGACGGCGTTCGGCTCGCCCTGCGGCGGATGCTGGCGAGCCCGTCGTTCGTCTATCGTCCGGAAGCGGAGCCTCAGCGTGCCGCGCAGGGAACGATCTATCCGATCACCGACCTGGAGCTCGCAACGCGTCTGTCGTTCTTCCTCTGGAGCAGCATCCCGGACGAAGAGCTGTTGCGGTTGGGGGAGTCGGGTCAGCTGTCGAAATCGGAGGTGCTCGTGGCCCAGGTGCGCCGCATGCTCTCGGATCCGCGGGCCGAGGCATTCGTCAGCAACTTCGCCGGGCAGTGGCTCCAGCTGCGCAACCTGCGCGGGCTCATACCGAATTCCGACATGTTCCCGGATTTCGACGACAACCTGCGCGAGGCGTTTGCGCGCGAGGCGGAACTGTTCTTCAAGAGCATCATCGACGAAGACCGCAGCGTGCTCGACCTCATGACGGCAGACTACACGTTCGTCAACGATCGCCTGGCCCGCCACTATGGCATCCCGAACATCGTGGGTGGTTACTTCCGCCGCGTCCCGCTCAAGGAGGAGGTCCGCCGAGGGCTGTTGGGAAAGGGCGCGGTGTTGATGGTGACGTCGCACGCCAATACCACATCGCCGGTGCTGCGCGGCAAATGGGTGCTCGAGAACATCATCGGCCTGCCGCCGCCATCGCCGCCTGCGGATCTCGACACCGGGCTCAAGGACGAAGGACCAGGCGCGCCTCCTCGAACGATGCGCGAGCAGATGGAGCTGCACCGCCGAAGCCCGCTCTGCGCCAATTGCCACAGGGTCATGGATCCGATCGGTTTCGCGCTCGAGAACTTCGATGTTGTAGGCGCGTGGCGCACGAAGAACGAGGCGGGCCTGCCGCTCAACACGGCAGACGCACTCGTGGACGGGACGAAGATTATCGACGTCGTGACATTGCGTGCGGCGCTGCTCAAACGTCCCGAAGTGTTCGTGCAGACGCTGACCGAGAAGCTGCTGGTGTATGCCCTTGGTCGCGGATTGACGCCGGAAGATATGCCGGGCGTTCGCGCGATCGTGCGGCGAGCGGGTAAGAACGGCTACCGGTTCTCGTCGATTGTCGGGGGCATCGTGAACGGGGCGCCGTTCCGCATGCGCATGAAGATCAGTGGGGACTCGCCGGGAGGCCTGGTGGCCTCGCGGGAATAGCGGTCAACGAAGCAGGAGACGGCATGTTCATCACAAAGACAGCATTGCCACGCCGGACGTTCCTTCGCGGCCTCGGCGCGACGGTTGCCCTTCCTCTTCTCGATGCGATGCTGCCGGCGGGGACGGCACTCGCGCAGACCGCGGCGGCGCCTCGCCAGCGCGCGGGCTTCATCTACATTCCGCACGGCGCCGACATGGCGTCGTGGACACCGGCGGCCGCCGGTACCGGCTTCGAGCTGTCGCCGACGCTGAAGACGCTCGAGCCCTTCAAGGACTCGCTGGTGGTGGTGAGTAACTTGCGGCGGGCGGGCGGACAGTCCGCGATGCACGCGGCAGCCGCGTGCGGCTGGCTGAGCGGCGCCACCCCGAAACGCACCGAGGCAGAGGACTACGAGATCGGCACGACGATCGACCAGGTGGTCGCGCGGCGCCTCGGCGAGGGATCGCCCTTCCCGTCGCTCGAGTTCGCGACTGAAGACTTCACCGGGTACGTGGGCGGCTGCACACCGAATTACAGCTGCGCCTATCTGAACTCGATCTCGTGGTCGTCACCCACGACGCCGCTGCCAATGGAGATCAATCCGCGCGCAGCGTTCGAGCGATTGTTCGGCGATGGCGGAACGGAAGCGGCGCGCCGTCGCGTCCTCGAGGATGATGGCAGCATTCTCGACTCGATTCTGACGGAGGCGCGAACCCTGCAATCGCAGCTGGGAACGCACGACCGGGCCAAGGTCGACAACTACCTCGATCACGTACGCGAGATCGAGCGGCGCATTCAGCGGGCCGAAGTGGCAGGCCGCGTGGACGTGACCCTCGACAAGCCGCTCGGCATCCCCGACTCCTTCGAGGCGCACACCGCGCTGATGACCGACCTGCTGGTCGTGGCATTCCAGGCCGATCTTTCTCGCGTGTTCACCTTCATGATGTCGCGTGAACTGAGCCAGCGCACGTTCTCACAGCTCGGAATCAACGATCCGTGGCACGTCGTCTCACACCACGGGAATCGACCTGAGAAACTTGCCAACAACGCCAAGGTGAACGTGCTGTGCCTGCAGATGTTCGCGCGGTTCCTGGAGAAGCTGCAGTCCACGCCTGACGGCAACGGCTCGCTCCTCGATCACTCGTTGATCTTCTACGGCAGCGGCATGGCAAACTCGAACGTTCATGCCACAGATCCGCTGCCCATGGTGGCCGTGGGCGGCGGTGCAGGTCGCGGCAATCGTCACGTCGTGCTGGCCGAGAGGACGCAGATTGGCAACTTGTGGCTGACGGTGGCGAATCACTTCGGGAGCCCGGCGCAGATGTTCGGAGAGAGCACCGGCACCGCCGAATTCTTCTGAGTTGCGCCATGAATCGTCTCGCTTACGCGCTGCCGGCGATCTTCGCACTATGCCTTGCTGCGGCCCTGGGCGCCGCCACACCTGAGCCAGGCATCATCGCCGCCACCAAGGCGGCAGATGGCGCGGCTGTGCGCGCGCTCGTGCAGGCGAAAACCGACGTCAACGCTCGTGCGCCAGACGGAACGACGGCGTTGCACTGGGCCGTGCGCGTTGGCTCCGGCACAATCGTCGACGTTCTTCTCTCGGCGGGTGCCGACGTCAACGCGGCC
>JBKPNV010000332.1:0-6909 GCA_046732795.1 Acidobacteriota bacterium | reverse complement strand
TGTGCACTCGGAGTCGATGCGGACCGGCGGGCAAATCGTGCGTCACTGCTTCGCCGTGCTTCAAGATCGCGATCTGTTCACTATCGACCGACACGAATATCTCGCGGATACCTGCATCGTCGGGAGACTGCCGGCTCACGGTAATCGTGGCGACCTGCTCCGCGCGGGGCTCCGCCTTTGCCAGCGCCGCGCCGGTCTTTCCTCCCGGGGGACGCACACCTGAGCCACTCTCGCGAAAAGCCATGAAGACCATCCTAAACCAGGCTCCTCGCCACGACTGCTGATCGCCCAGACCTGAGCCGAGAACACTTAGAATCAAGGCACAGAATGGCGCTGAAGCATTCCAGAATTCCGCTGGGCCGGGGCGACATGCTGGCGTCGATGGCCGTGCGCGAAGCCCATCAGGCCGGTCTCCCTGCTGACGACATCGTACCCGTCGGCGGAGTCCGTCGATATGCCCCGGCTGTCGATGGTGCCGTTCTTCTCGCGGTCGCGGATGATACTCGACGCGAAGAGTTCCTGGCCGGCTTTGCCGGTCTCGCGTTCGTACGATCCGTCCTCAGTCGCTCTGCTTCGAGCGTGCGAGTCTCGACCGATCGCGGACTGGTGGACGTGCATGTCTCACACCCCGATACGGCAGGCGCTGCCCTTGTGTGGCACACCGGAACGCGCCGGCACACCAAGTGGCTGCAGGCACGGGCCGACACACTGGGCTTGCAGTTCGCGAACGGTCAGCTCGAAAGGACGGCAGGCGTTCCAATACTGGTTCCCGACGAACAGACCTTCTACCAACTTCTGGATCTCCCTTACATTCCACCCGAGCTGCGGGAGGGAGAAGACGAGGTCGACGCAGCAGAGCGCGGTCTCCTGCCGTCACTCGTCACCACGCTTCACATCCGCGGCGACCTGCACATGCACAGCACCTGGAGCGATGGGCGCGACTCGATCATGCACATGGTGCTCAGCTCGCGTCAGCTCGGATACGAGTACGTCGCCATCACGGATCACTCGGAGCGATCGTGGGCGTCACGCAAGCTGCTGTCGCTGGAGGTTCCGCTTCAACGCGAGGAAATCGAGAGCGTTCGCTCCCACGCACCGGGCATCGAGATACTGCACGGCGTGGAAGTGGACATCATGCCGGACGGGTCACTCGACTTCAACGATGACACGCTCGCCGGTTTCGACATCGTACTGGCGTCACTTCACGATGCGAACGGGCAGGATGGCCGGCAGCTCACCGATCGGTACTTGCAGGCGATGCGGCATCCGCTGGTCAATGTCATCACGCACCCCGCGAATCGATCGCCCGCCATGTCCGACGGCTACGAGCTCGACTTCGATCGACTGTTCGAGGTGGCCGTCGAGACCGGAACCGCCATGGAAATCGACGGCGCTCCGGGTCATCTCGATATGGATGGACGGGTGGCCAGGCGCGCCGCCGCCGCTGGAGTGACCATCGTCATCAACAGCGACTGCCACCGCGCAGACGCACTCGGACGCCAGATGAGCTTCGGTATTGGTACTGCCCGAAGGGGATGGGTGGGTCCCGAGCAGGTGCTCAACACCCGCGGCATCGACGGAATACGTCGGTTTATTGCCCGGAAACGTGGACGCTCGGCGCGGTAGGGCGCGCCATCCCGCATGTCAAAGCAGGCACCCGCCTTGCTGGTATCGTAGACACCTCCGCGGACGACCCGCGGCCTTCGAGCGTTTTTATGCGACTTCTTGCATCGCTTGTCGTGCTACTTTCTTTATCTGTTCTGGGCTCCGCCCAAACAGGGCGGAGTCCGGAACAACTCGCCAGGGCGCTGCAGGAGCGATATCAGAGCGTGCGCGATTTCACCGCGGACTTCGTTCAGACGTACCGCGGCGGCGTGCTGCGCACGGAGACGCGCGAGCGCGGGACGGTCGCAGTGAAAAAGCCAGGGCGGATGCGCTGGATTTACACGAGCCCAGAACGCAAGGAGTTCGTGTCGGACGGGATCAAGATGTATGCATACATCCCGGAGGACAAGCAAGTCACCGTGTCCAATGTGCCGACCGACGCTGAAGCGCCGACGCCAGTACTCTTTCTTGCTGGAAAAGGCGACCTCGTGAAGGACTTCACGGCTACGCCCGCCGAAAGTCCGATACCGGGATTAGAGGCGATAAAACTCACCCCGCGCCGCAAGGAGCCGGAATACGAGTACCTCGTCGTGACGGTCGATCCGGCGTCGCTTCAGATTCGCGCGCTGACCACGCGGGATCGCCAGGGCGGTGAATCGACCCTCACGTTCGAGAATCTGAAGGAAAATCAGGGCATCTCCGATAAGGATTTTGCGTTCCGCATTCCACGCGGTGTCGACATCATCTCGAATGGCCAACGCAACTAGCCGACTCTTTCTGCTTCCGGTCGTGTTGTCGGTCGCGATCGCCGGCTGCGCAACCAGTGCGGCCATGCGCGCCGGCCGGGACGCGGATCTCGTCAAGGACTACGATCGCGCGATCGTCGAGTACACGAAGGTGCTGCGCGCGGATCCGGACAACCGCGAGGCGCGCAAGGCCTTGGAGGTATCCAAGATCCGCTCGTCGCTCGATCACTTCTCACGCGGCCGACGCTATGAAGCTGGCGGAAGGCTCAACGAGGCGCTCGTCGAGCTGCAGATCGCCGCGGAGCTGAACCCTGGCAGCGCCGAGGTCGACCAGCTGCTGAACAGCGTGCGCACGCAGCTGCGCAACAAGATCGCTGCGCGAGACGGCAAGACCGAGCTCGAGACGCTGGTCGAACGCTCGCGCGCGCTGATGCCGGCGGGCCAGGAACTGCCCACCGGCATCCGGATGCCGGATTCGCTCACGTTCCGCGACGCCAACTCGCGTGACGTGTTCACCGCGCTCGGCAAGATCGCCGGCGTCAACATGATCTTCGACCCGCAATTCCGCCCTCAATCAGTGAGTATCGATCTCAAGAACAGCTCATTCGAAGAGGCGCTGCAGGCAGTGTCGACCACAACGCGCAACTTCTATCGCGTGACTGCCCAGCGGACCGTCACCATCATCCCGGACACGAACGCGAAGCGACAGGAGTACGAGGAAGAAGTCGTGCGTCCCTTCTTCCTCAGCAACGCCGATCTCAAAGAAACGATGGACCTGTTGCGCGTCGTGATCGACGCGCGGCGTGTGGCGCCGGTCACGGCAACCAACGCGATCATGATCAAGGACACGCCGGAGCGCGTCGCCGCTGCCGGCAGGATCATCGCGGCGATCGACAAGGCGCGGCCTGAGGTCGTGATCGACGTGGAGCTCCTCGAAGTCGATCGCACCCGTTTGAAGGAGTTCGGGCTGCAGCTCGCCTCGCCCGCCGATACGCCGACCGGCATCAACGGTACGGCAAGCATCAACCGTGACGGCCTGTCCTTCCGCGACCTGAGCAACCTGACACAGGCCGACATCCTGCTGACCAATCTGCCGAACCTGTACTACCGCCTGCTCAAGCAGGACACCAACACTCGGACCCTGGCCAATCCACAGCTCAGGACGTCAGAAGGCGTTCCGGCACAAGCTAGATTCGGCGAGCGCGTTCCCGTCCCCGTGACGACGTTCTCGCCGATCGCCACGGGCGGCGTCAATCAGCAGCCGATTACGTCATTCAACTACGAAAACATCGGCGTCAACATCGACATCACGCCGCGCACCCACCACGACGACCAGGTCTCGCTGGCGCTGAAGGTGTCGGTGAGCAACATCTCGGGGACAGGCTTCGGGAACCTGCCCACGTTCGGCAATCGCGAGATCAGCACGGTCATTCGTCTCAAGGACGGAGAGACGAACCTTCTCGCTGGCCTCATCCGCGACGAGGAACGCCGGGTTCTTCGCGGCGTCGCGGGCCTGAGCGATCTTCCGGTCGTCGGCCGCCTGTTTGCGCAGACACAACGCGAGATTCAGGAGACGGACATCGTCCTCACGCTCACGCCCCGCGTCATCCGCGTGCTCGACCTGACTGAGGAAGATTTGCGTCCTTTCCGCGTGGGCGAGAACGCGGCGGCGCCGCTCTCGTTGCCCGTACCCGTTCCGTTACCGGCACCCGCCGGGCGCGAGCAGGCCGCTCCACCAGCGCAACCGCCGGCGGAGCCGCCCGATCAATTGCCCGGCGCCAAGCCAATCCTTCCGCCAGCACCGCCACCACAGCGCTGAGCGCGAGTCCGCATCGTGCCGTTTTATTCGACTTTCGCGACCTTCGCGCCAAGCGCCTTGAGTCGATCGACGAGCTGACTATATCCGCGCTCGACCGTCTCGAGCGGCGCGACCCGCGTCTGTCCCTCGGCGGCCAGGCCGGCGGCGATCAGCGACATCCCTGAGCGCAGATCGCGGCTGTCGAGCGTGCGCCCGCCTCGCAGCTTCGTTGGGCCCGTCACGATGATGCGGTGCGCATCGGCGAGAAAGAGGTCGGCACCCATGCCGCTCATCTGCTCCAGCGCAAACAGCCGCAACTCGTACATCCAGTCGTGCACGAGTGTGCGCCCCGCAGCCTGTGTGGCAAGCACCGTCACGAGACTGACGAGATCGCTCGGGAACGACGGCCAGAGTCCGGTCGCGATGCGGCGCACGGCCTGCGGCTTCGAAGGCCTGACTTCGAACACGCCATTGCGCATCCCGCACTCGACACGCATACGCTGCATGACGGCAGCGACAACCTCGATATCTTCCTCGCGGCATCCTTCAATGGCGATTTCACCGCCGGTGATCGCACCCACCACTGCCCAACTTCCCGCCTCGATGTAATCGCCGCCGAGCTTATGGCTCGCGCCGCGCAGCCGTGGGATTCCCTCGATCCGCAGCTTGGAGCTGCCGATTCCGGTCACGGTCGCCCCCATCTTCGTCAGAAACTCACACAGCTCGACGACGTGCGGTTCGGTGGCGGCGTGTCGAATTTCGGTGACGCCGGGAGCCGAAGCCGCCGCGAGCAGCGCGGTCTCGGTTCCGGTGACCGATGCTTCGTAGAGATACATAGACGCCGGTTTCAGGCCGTCCGGCGCCTCGAGGACATGGTCGGGCCCGTGTCGTTCGCGCGCGCCGAGCGCCTGCAGCGCCTCGGTGTGCGTCGAGATCGTGCGACGCGCGGGAAAGTCACCGCCGGGCGGCGCGATATGCGCGCGCCCCGTCCGCGCGAGCAGCGGGCCGAGGAGGAGCACCGAGCCGCGCAGCCGTCCCACCAGGCTTCGATCAGGGTTGTCCGTGTTGATGCGCGGCGTCCGGATCCGCAGCGTCGTCGTTCCGATGCCTTCGACTTCCGCTCCGATGTCGAGCAGCAGCCGCGCCATCACCTCGACGTCGCCGATCCGCGGCACGTTGGTCAGCACGCACTCCTCTTCAGTGAGGAGGCACGCCGCCAGCAGTGGCAGCGCGGCGTTCTTGTTGCCTTCCACGGCCACACGGCCCTCGAGCCGGTGCCCCCCTTCGATCAGTAGTGTCGACATCAGCGCGCTTTCTGCAGGAACCCCACGTCGTCATTCCCCTCGAGTCCGACAAACACCGGCTCCGGCCGCAACCAGACGCCGCACCAGTCGATCACGGCGCGTTTGATCTGGACGGCAAATCGAAGCACGTCACCTGATGTTGCGCCGCCGCGATTGACGATCGCCAGCGGATGTTTCGTCGACACGCCTACTGTCCGTTCGCCGTGTCCTTTGCGAATACCAGCATGCTCGATGAGCCAGGCGGCGGGTATTTTCACCTGGCCGTCATCCATCGCAAAGCCAGGAACACGCTCACCTGAAAGCGATGCGATGCGCTCACGGTCGTCGGGCGAGACGACCGGGTTCATGAAGAACGATCCAACACTGCGAGTATCCGGATCGCCGGCATCGATCACCATCCCCTTGCGACGCCGGATCGTGAGAACGGCGGCACGCACATCACTCGGCCGCGGCCTGGTGTGGCCGCAGCGCTCCAGCTCGGCGATCAGCTCCGGGTAAGACAGCGTCACCGTGGACTCACTCAAGCGAAATGACACACCGCACACGATGAAACGACCGGCGTCCGCGCTCTTGAAGCGGCTCATGCGGTAGGCGAACCCGCAGTCGACAGCGGTGATCTCGGTCAGCGACGACGTCGAACGATCGAGCGCGACAACACGATCGATTACGCTCGCCACGTCCTGTCCGTACGCGCCGACGTTCTGGATCGGCGTCCCACCCACCGTCCCTGGGATACCTGACAGACACTCCACTCCACTCAGGCCGCGAGCCACAACGGACTCGACCAATCGATCCCACGACTCACCGGCACCAGCATTGACAATCGTGTGACTCAGTCCTTCGCTCATTGTGATCCCGGCGACGGCCATGTGCATGACGACACCGGAAAATCCGTCGTCAGATATGACGAGGTTGCTGCCACCCCCCAACACGAACAGCGGGAGATCATGTTCAACACACCAGGAGTGAATCGCCTGGACATCTCCAATCGTTTCGGCGCGTCCGAACCATCGCGCCGGACCACCGATGCCCAATGTGCTGAGCGCCCGGAGGGACACGTGCTCGCGAAGGGCCAAGGAGGGTTTATGAGAACTCACCAAGCATCGCTTCCTGATCGCGCAGCGCCGCAATCGCCTCGGCTCGAGTACAGCGCTCGAACTCGACCCAATCACCAGGTGCGAGCTGGCCGGCCAGTGGGAGGTCCGCCGTGATGACCGTCGCCACTTGTGGATAGCCGCCCGTCGTCTGGCGATCGCTCATGAGGAGAATCGGGTCGCCTGAAGAGGGCACCTGGATGCCACCGACGAATGCAGCATCAGAGATCATTTCGCGATTGGGAATACGCGGAATCGATGCGCCGGACAACCGGTATCCCATTCGATTCGACTGCGGGGTCACCATGAACCGCGAACGCTCCAGCAGTGCAAGTGCGGCCTCGGTAAAGAAATCGTCCTGA
>JBKPNV010000331.1:0-14462 GCA_046732795.1 Acidobacteriota bacterium | reverse complement strand
GGGGAGATGCGAGTCAGCAACTACCTGCTGTGGCAGATCGCGTACTCCGAGATCTACGTCACCGACACGCTGTGGCCCGACTTCCGGCGCCGGCATCTGATCGAGGCAGTGCTCGCCTACCAGAAGCGCGAGCGGCGGTACGGCGGAATCGGCGCGCCCGCTGCCATCGGAGCCAAGTGACACGGACTGCAAACCTCTAGACACATCGAGACTGTGCGGGACGAACAGGCGACGGTGCGCGGGTGCGATGGTCCAGTGCGACGGTCCGAGGGTCTGAAGGTCATGTGTGCTGGACGATCGCGCGTTCGCATTGCACCGCCGCTCCGTCGCACTTTCGCATCATCGACCTGTCGCACCGCACGAAGCAGGTGTGACCGCTCTGGCGGAGCGCTTGACTAGTTCGATGGTTCGTCTCGTCAGCGGAATCGCTCTCGCGGCGGTTGCGCTCGCGGCGATTCTCTTCCTCCCTATTGTTGCCCTGCGTGTGATGGCTTGCGTCGTCGCAGCGCTCGCCGCGCACGAGTACCTGGAGATCGTGGAATCGCCAATACGCGCGGTCGTACTGGCGATCGCGCTGTGCTGGGTCGCATCGGGTCTGACGCTGCCACCCGCACAGCTCCTGCTGATGATGGCGCTGCTGTGGGTGGCGGCGGAAGTGCTGGCGGCAGATCATTCAATCGCGCAAGCGACGTCGGGAGTGTTCGCCGCCGTCTATGTCGGCATGCCGCTTGGGATGCTCGTCGCGATTCACACGCTTCAGGGCTGGTCTGCGACGCTGCTGCTCCTCGGCACCATCGTCGTCAGCGATTCTTCTCAGTACTATGTCGGGCGCATGCTGGGCAGGCGTCCGTTGGCACCGTCAATCAGCCCCAAGAAAACGATCGAAGGAGCTGTTGGCGGGTTCATCTGCGCCACGGCCTTCATGATTCTCGCGGGCGCGAGAATGCTTCCGTCCGTCGGCTACGGACCGCTGTCGGTGCTGGGCGTGCTCGTGGTCGGCCTCGGCATTTGCGGCGACCTGTTCGAATCGCGACTGAAGCGTGTGGCGGGTGTGAAAGACAGTTCGTCGCTGATCCCGGGGCATGGCGGCGTTCTCGACCGGATCGACGCGCTGCTGTTTGCCGTGCCGCCGTTCTATCTGTTCGTTCGAAACATCTCGTGAGACGTCTTGCGATTCTCGGCTCGACCGGATCGATTGGTCAGAGCGCGCTGGCCGTCGTCGACGCGCATCCATCACGATTGAAAGTCGTGTCGCTGGCCGCAGGTGACAACGCCGACCTTCTCGCCGACCAGGTATTGCGCTATCAACCGAGAGTGGCTGCGCTGGCGACGTCGGAGGCTGTGGATCGTCTGCGCGCCGCGCGCGGATCAGATCGTCGGGTCACGTTGGTCGGTGGTGCAGAAGGGTTGATGGCTGCTGCGACGTGTCCGGACGCCGACCTCGTGATCTGCGCATCTGCCGGTACCGCTGCACTTGAAGCCGTGCTCGCCGCCATTGATGCTGGCAAGACGATCGCCATTGCGAACAAGGAAATCCTCGTCATGGCAGGCGCGCTCGTGACTGATGCCGCCCGCCGCAAGGGTGTGCCGATTCTGCCAATCGACAGCGAGCACAACGCCGTCCATCAGTGCCTCCACGGTCGTGCCAGGAGCGAAATCCGGCGTTTGATTCTCACAGCGTCCGGCGGACCGTTCAGATGCTTCAGCGCGGAGGAGCTCGAGCGCGTGAGCCCGAGTCAGGCGCTCAAGCATCCGACCTGGAAGATGGGACGCAAGATCACGATCGACTCGGCGACGTTGATGAACAAAGGCCTCGAGGTCATCGAGGCGCACTGGCTGTTCGATGTGTCCGCCGACCAGATAGACGTCGTCATCCATCCGCAGTCGATCGTCCACTCGCTCGTGGAGCTCGGCGATGGATCTGTGATCGCGCAATTGGGCGTCACCGACATGCGGCTGCCGATTCAGTACGCCTGTTCGTACCCGGAGCGCTGGGACGCACTCCTGCCGTCGCTCGATCTGACTCGCGCGGGAATGCTGGAATTCTTCGCGCCCGAATACGACCGCTTTCCCTGCCTGAAACTTGCATACAAGGCGCTCAGGACGGGAGGGACGCTGCCGGTCGTACTCAACGCCGCGAATGAAATCGCTGTGGAAGCATTTCTCGATGGAAAGCTCGGCTTTACGTCGATTCCCATGGTGATTGAGCGAGCAATGAACGGACACATTGCCGAAAGCGTCTCAACCTTGGAGACCGTGCGAAAGGTCGACCGGTGGGCGCGTACATACGCCCGCGAGCGAGCTGGCGAGTTAGAATTGACGATCTGAGGTTTTCTGCCCCTTGACGACGCTTGTTGCTTTTCTGTTCGTCCTCGGTGTCCTGATCTTCGTGCACGAGTTGGGGCATTTCCTCGCCGCGCGGCGACATGGCGTCCGCGTGCTGACATTCTCGCTCGGGTTCGGCCCCAAGATCCTGAAAGTGACGCGAGGGGATACCGAATATTGCGTGAGCGCGATTCCGCTGGGCGGCTACGTCAAGATGGCGGGTGAAAACCCGGAGGATCCGCGATCGGGCCAGCCAGACGAGTTTCTTTCAAAGACCAAGTGGCAGCGCTTTCAGATCCTGTTTGCCGGCCCGGCGATGAACATCCTCCTGGCCGTCGTGGTTCTGGCGTTCGTTCTCGCGCAGGGCGCCGAGGTCTTCACGTATATCGATCAGCCTCCCATAGTCGGTGCAGTGCTGCCGGATTCTCCGGCGGCGCAAGGCGGAATCCGCCGGAACGATCGCATCCTGACCGTTGGCGGACGGGAAGTGCACACCTGGGAAGATCTGCTGATTGAAGTCAGCACGCGCCCCAATCGAGACGTGGGCCTGACGCTGCTTCGGGATGGCAATACCGTCGCGACGAATGTCCGCCCGGTCGGCGAGGGTAAATACGAAATTGGAAATATCGGTGTCCTTCCTGACATTAACCCCGTTGTCGACTCTGTGATTGCAGGCGACATCGCTGAGGCTGCCGGCTTCAAGGCTGGCGACGTGGTGTTAGCGATCAACGGCGAGCGGGTGGTCACGGCCGGACAGTTCAAGCAGATTGTCGGCCGGATTGGCGAAAAGGAAATCCGCTTTTCGGTGCAGCGCGGCGGGCAGACCGTCGAACTGCATGCGACGCCTAAAGATCGCGGTGACGGCGCGAAGGTCGGACTCTACATCTCGGATCCAAAGAAATCGTTCAAACCAG
Source organism: Acidobacteriota bacterium (assembly GCA_046732795.1). Lineage (GTDB taxonomy): Bacteria > Acidobacteriota > Vicinamibacteria > Vicinamibacterales > UBA2999 > Gp6-AA40. The sequence goes on along the minus strand of JBKPNV010000331.1, from coordinate 11,223 downwards.
GGCCGCTCCAAGCTGTGCGCATGAGCGTGGAGCAGAACATCAAATCGTCAGGGCTGATATTCCGAACACTCGCGGGTCTGTTCACCGGGGCGACGTCGGTGCGCCAGCTTCAGGGCCCGGTCGGAATCGCCCAGCTCTCCGGTGAGGCGGCACAGGAGAACTTCATAGCACTGCTGTCGTTGATGGCAATGCTGAGCATTAATCTGGGCATTTTGAATCTGATGCCCGTTCCGGTGCTCGACGGAGGCCATATTTTGATAATGGCTCTCGAAGGCATCGCCCGGCGCGACTTTAGCATGCAGGTCAAGGAGAAGATGCTGCTCGCCGGGTTCGTGGTGCTGATGATGCTGATGGTCACGGTCATCTACAACGACCTGACTCGAATCAGCTGGCTCGAGCGCCTCATGCCCTGGCGCAACTAGCCAAGGGCCTCTCTGAGATCCCTACATAAGCCCTTGCGGGTTGCCAGTATCTCTTGGCGCGCGTTGCGCGCCTGACCGTTGCGCGGAACGGCAACGAGCCACGGCACTTTCGCGCGTGGCCGCGCAACAGTCCAAAGGAGCAATCATGACTGTGCGACATCGCGTCCTGCCGCTAGCCGTGTGCCTTGTCGCTTCGCTGTCGTCTCCAGGATTCGCGCAGCAGACCTCGAGCGTCACGCAAGCGGATGTGCAACGTTTACAGGACAACGTGTACCTCGCGGATCGCGACATCTCGCAGCTGCGAAGTCGCGATGCCACGCGCGCCAATCAGCTCGTCAGTGAGCTTGACGATCTCCGTGACGAGGTCGTGTACCTGAAAGTGAAGCTGCGGAAAGAGAAGGCGCTGCCGCGAGCCGAGTTCGCCGATGTGCGGGACCGGATCGACGATCTGCGCTCGCGTGCGCGCGGTGACAACAACGCCTCGGGGGCGCCAGTCAGCCCCTCGCACGTGGAACCCACACCCGTGCCGCGCGCTGCAACGCCGTCATCGCCCGCGGCGTCGACTTCGACGACCACGCCTCGTTCAGCGTCCAGTGTCGGCTCTCTCGAGATTCCAGTGGGGACAGAGATTGATGTGCGCCTCCAGAACTCACTGAACTCCGGGACCGCTCAAGTCGAGGATCGCTTCGAAGGAACCACTGTGGCCGACCTGAGCATCGATGGGCGCGTGGCGATTCCGTCCGGTTCGTTGGTGCGCGGGGTGGTGACGGCGGTCGAACCGGGAACGCGCACGAATCGCACGTCGAAGATGACCGTCAGCTTCGATCAGGTCACGGTGAACGGTCGCTCGTATCCGATACGGGGAACGGTGACGCAGGCGATCGAAGGCGAAGGCATCCGCGGTGAGGCGGGACGAACGGCCGCCGGCGCGGGTGTGGGTGCGATCATCGGTGGCATCCTCGGTGGATTCAAGGGCGCGCTCGCCGGAATTCTCATCGGCGGCGGCGGCACGATCGCGGCGACCGAAGGCAAGGAAGTCGAGTTGCCGCAGGGATCGATCCTGCGTGTCCGGATGGATTCGGCGGTTCAGATCGATCCTCAGCAAACCAGACGATAAACTTCGAAGCGGCGGTGCGATGGTTCGCGGGGGCCTTCGCACCCTCGCGCCGTCGCACCCTAGGGTATTTTGCGCACCTCTTTCATCGCCTCCCGGGCAGCCGCGATCGTCTTCGTGATTTGACTATCCGTGTGCGCGGCTGAGAGGAACCAAGCCTCGAACTGCGAAGGCGGTGGATACACGCCGCGCTTCAACATGCCTCGAAAAAACGTGGCGTATGCGACTGTGTTCGCCGCGAGCGCCGACTGATAGTCGCGAACCGGCGTCGACGTGAAGAAAGGCGTGAACAGCGAGCCGAACGCGTTCACCTGAAGGGGCACGCCGGCTGCCCGCGCAGCGTCGGCGAGGCCAGCTGCCAGGGCGGCGCCGCGGCGCGCAAGGTTGCGATACAGCGTCGGCTGAAGATTCTTCAACGCCCACAGTCCCGCCGTCATTGCAACGGGGTTTCCCGAGAGCGTTCCCGCCTGATACATCGGACCGCTCGGTGCCACCTTGCTCATGATGTCGGCCCGGCCGCCGTAGGCGCCGACTGGCAGACCGCCGCCGATGATCTTGCCAAGGCAGGTCAGGTCAGGTTGGATGTCGAATACGGCCTGCGCTCCTCCCGCCGACGCCCGGAAGCCCGAGATCACTTCATCGAAGACGAGAAGGATGCCGTGCTCGCGGCAGCGATCCCGCAGGCCTCTCAGAAACCCCTCGTTCGGCGGGACCACACCGATGTTCCCGGCGATCGGCTCGACGATGATCGCGGCAATCGAGGCCGCCTGGCGCGCGAGAAGGCTGTCCACTGACGCCAGATCGTTGTAGCGTGCGAGCAGCGTGTCGGCGGCCACAGGCGCTGGAACACCAGGACTGGTTGGAATGCCCAGCGTCATCGCACCCGAGCCAGCCTTCACCAGAAACGCATCCGCGTGGCCGTGATAACAGCCCTCGAACTTGATGATGCGATCGCGTCCCGTGAACGCGCGGGCCAGCCGGATGGCGCTCATGGCCGCTTCGGTACCGGAGCTCACGAACCGGACCCGCTCCATCGACGGCATCAGCGTCCGCACCGCCTCGCCAAGCTCGTGTTCCAACGCGCTCGGTGCGCCGAAACTCGTGCCTCGACGTGCCGCCACAGTGATCGCTTTGATCAGCGACCGTGGCGCGTGCCCGTGAATCAGCGGGCCCCACGACATCACGTAATCGATGAAACGATTTCCGTCGACGTCCTCAACGAGAGCGCCTGCGGCGCGGCGGATGAAAAGAGGCGCACCGCCGACGGCTTGAAATGCGCGAACGGGGCTGTCGACGCCGCCGGGAAGGATCTGACTGGCTCTGGCAAATAGCTTCTGCGATCGGACCGGTTTTTTCATTACAGAAGCCGGGAAACCTCGCGTGCGTAATAGGTGATGATCATGTCGGCGCCGGCTCGACGTATGCCGATGAGCGTCTCGAACATCACACGCCGTTCGTCCAGCCAGCCGTTCCGCGCGGCCGCCTTCAGCATCGCGTACTCGCCGCTCACTTGGTACGCGGCCGTTGGTTGCGCGAACCGTTCTTTGACCTTGGCGAGAATGTCGAGATAGGGCAGAGCGGGCTTGACCAGGATGATGTCAGCCCCTTCAGCGATGTCGATTTCCACTTCGCGCAGCGCTTCGTCGGCGTTTGCCGGATCGAGCTGATGACTGCGGCGATCGCCGAACTGCGGTGTTGAATCTGCCGCCTCGCGGAACGGCCCATAGAAGCCGGAGCAATACTTCGCCGCGTACGACATGATGGCAGTCTGCTCAAAGCCGCGTTCGTCGAGCGTGCGCCGGATCGCGGCAACGCGTCCATCCATCATGTCCGACGGCGCCACGATGTCCGCACCCGCGACCGCATGCGACAGAGCCGCTTGTGCGAGGTGCATCACGGTGACGTCGTTGGCGATGTCATCGCCCTCGATGATGCCGCAATGACCGTGCGAGGTGTATTCGCACAAGCAGACATCGGTGATGACGATGAGATCCTTGACCTCGCGCTTGAGCGCGCGTATGGCTGTCTGGACCGGTGCATCCGGATCGGCCGCACCCGATCCCGTTGGATCCTTTTCGGCGGGCAACCCGAACAGCAGGACGGCGGGAACCCCTTCACTCTTTGCCGCGGCCGCTTCCTGCACTGCCTGATCGACCGACAGCTGGAACACGCCGGGCATCGAAGGAACTTCGCGCCGGATTCCAGTGCCTTCGACGACAAACAATGGATAGATGAAACAGTCAGGCGTGAGCCGCGTCTCTCGAACGAGCGAGCGGATGGCCTCTGTGCGCCGCAATCGACGCGGTCGCCGGGTCAACGACAGTTTGGCCGTCGTGGTCGTTGCCATCCGATGATTGTGTCACGACCCGGACTTGACGGTTGCCGTGACTGAGAAATGAGCGGCGATCGCATCGACCAGTCCCGCAATTGTCGAGACCGCCGGCTGGACGGTGACCGGGATTCCGAGCTGGTGCGCCGCCTCGGACGTGACCGGGCCGATCGCGGCGACAACGGTACGAGACAGGAGATCGATCGTTTGCTCCTTGCCATAGATCGACGCGAAATTGCGCACGGCGGACGGGCTCGTGAACGTCACCACATCGATCGCATCGTCCAGCAGCATCCGGTACACGTCAGGACCGTCGTCTTGCTGGGCGTCCTCGAGCACGGTTCGATACGCCACGACGTCGGTCACAGTTGCGCCGCCTTCACGCAAGCCGTCCGCGATGACGTCGCGGCCGATGTCTGCCTTCGGCACCAGCACGCGACGGGCGGCGATCGACCCGGTGTCGGCCATGGCCGCCACGAGTGCTTCGCCGCGGAACTCGTCGGGAATGAGATCGGCCCTGACTCGATACCGGGAGAGCCGCTCAGCAGTGCCGGTGCCCACACAACAGAGACGCGGCTTCTTCAGCCAGCGGACGTCACGCGTGCCGTCGAGCAATGTCGACATGAACGCCTCGACCGAATTGGCGCTCGTGAATACGATCCAATCGAAGTCGTTGGCGTTGTCGACGGCGCGGCGCAGCGGGCCAAGGTCCTCGGGCGGGATGATGCGAATCATCGGCGCCTCGATTGCTTCGGCTCCCATGATCGACAGACGGTCGACCATCTCCGCCGCCTGGTCCCGCGGTCGCGTCACGAGGACGCGCTTGCCAAAGAGCGGCCGCGCATCGAACCAGCGAAGATGATTTCTGAAGGCGGCGACACGGCCGACGACGACGATCGCCGGATCGCGTCGCGGATGCTCGTGCGCGAGCGCCGCCAGCTCGGCGATCGTACCAGCGACGGTCGTCTGACTTGTCAGCGTGCCGTTGTAGACAATCACGGCTTGGCTGTCAGTTGGCCAGTCGTTCGCGATCAGCGCATCGAAGAGACGGGACAGCTGATGCGATCCGACGTAACACACGACTGTACCCTCGAGCCTGGCGAGACTTGCCCAGTCGATATCCGGCAGGACGCGATTGTCGTCCTCATAGCCGCGGACCAGCGTGATCGTGTCGCCGCCGCCCGGGTAGGTCACCGGCACGCCGGCATAGGCGGGTACACCGATACCGAGTGGAATCCCGGGCACGACCTCGAACGGAATGCCTTGCGCGTGCAGGAAGAGCGCTTCTTCGCCGCCGCGATCGAAGACGAACGGGTCGCCGCGTTTGAGCCTGGCGACCAGCTTGCCCTCGCGAGCCTTGTCAGCGAGGAGAAACGTAATCGCATCCTGCTCCATCGGTTGCCGGCCAGAGCTGCCCACATCGATCAACTCAGCTCCCTGACGCGCCTGTTTCAAGGTTCGCTTTGGAACCTCGTGATCGTGGATGACGACGTCGGCGCGCCGAAGGCACTCGAGCCCATGCACGGTGATCAGGCCGGGATCTCCGGGCCCGGTCCCGATCAGGTAAACAGCTGGATTCTTCATGACTAATGACTTTCTGTCGCCGACTGTCCGCGCAACGCGCGCCTGGCTTCATCTAGGATGCGCTCCGCACCGTTGGCAAGAAGCTCGTCGGCCGCTCGCCGCCCAAGTTGCTCCGGTGCCCGTATCGACCCCTGAGCGGTCGCGCGTACCGATCGAGAACCATCTGGCGACACGACGATGCTCGTGATCGACAGCGTGCTGTCGTTCGTGGCGTGTGCGAATGCGCCGATGGGCATCTGACACCCGCCACCCAGCCGATCGACGACCGCTCGTTCCGCTTTCAACGCGACGGCAGCCGCCGTATCTTCGACCGCTCCAATCATGGCAGACGCACGATCGTCGCTTTGACGAACTTCGATTGCAATGATTCCCTGACCTGGAGCTGGCACGCACACCTCGACCGGCAGAAACGCGGAGATCCGCTCGCCGCGCTCGAGGCGTCGAAGTCCCGCGGCCGCCAACACGAGGGCATCATAGTCGCCTGAATCCAGTTTCCGGAGGCGAGTATCGAGGTTGCCGCGAATCGGGAGAAACCGAGCGCCCGAACTGAAGCTGGCGAGTTGCGCGATTCGGCGCACACTGCTCGTGCCAATTCGAGGCGTGGCACCAAGCGCGAGTTGGATGCGGTCCAGTTCCTGCTCGACATGGTGACCTGCGGGCAGCACGAGGGCGTCGCGAGGATCTTCGCGAGGCAGTACCCCCGCGATGGCGAGCCCCTCCGGAAGCAGCGCCGGCATGTCTTTGCTGCTGTGAACGGCGAGGTCGACCTCGCCGGCGAGCAGCGCATCCTCGATTTCCTTCACGAACAGGCGCTTGCCGCCAACTTCGGATAGCGGCGCCTCGCCGAGGCGGTCGCCGGATGTCTTGATGACGACGATCTCGCAGAGCGCCGCGCGCGCGCGCAGCAGTGTCGCCACGGCGTTCGCCTGATACAACGCAAGCGGGCTGCCACGGGTGCCGATCCTGAAAGTCGAATGCACGATCTGATTTCTAGAGGGAGCGCGCGCGCCCAAACCTGCGGTGCCAAGGCGCGCCGGTGCGGGATGCGAGGGTCCGATCCGAATGTGCAAGCGTCCCGGGCTCCTGGCGTTGGGACTTTCGGACCGTCGAACCGGACCGTCGCACTGTCGCACCCTCGTTCCCTCGCACCACATGCATGTTTCAGCACCCTGTCAGTTTAGAGAGTGGACGCTGTAGCTATTTGCCACGCCGATCGGTTTCCCTGATCTCCGTGGCTGCGTCGTCGCCGGATGCGATCGATTCACCGTCGCGCAACCTGAAGAGTCGGTTAATGGCTTCAGTGTAGGCCACCTGCGTTTCCTCGTCCGGCAGCGCCTTCAGCTGTTCGGTGGGCTCGAGCAGCAGCTTCTCGACGATCAGTCGCGTCACTTCGTCAACGCGGGCTCTGGCTTCAGCTGGCAGCCCCGCGAGTTTTCCGTCAAGACGGGTGAGTTCGGAACGCCGGATGCGATCAAAGCGCTCGCGCAGCGCCACGATCGTAGGCACTGCGCCTCGCGATCGCAGCCACGCAGCGAATTTCGCCAGTTCCTCACTGACGATGGCTTCGGCACGCGCCACCTCCGAGCTCCGCCGCGACAGGTTCTCCTGCACGATCGACTGCAGATCGTCGACGTTGTAGAGGAACACCTGCTCGATGTCTCCGACCGATGCCTCGACGTCTCGCGGCACGGCGACATCGATGATGAACAATGGATCGCGTCGGTGCCTGCCGGTCACGGCTTCGATCTGCGCCCGCGTGATGATCGGCCGTTGCGCTCCCGTAGCGGTGACGACGATGTCCGCGGCCGCGACGCCATGCGCGAGCTCGTCCCACGCGACGCTGCGTCCCTTGACCGATGCTGCCAATGCATCGGCGTGTGCAGCCGTTCGGCTGGTGACCACGATCTCGCCGACGCCGTTGCTGCGCAGATGTTGCGCCGTCAACGTGCTGATTTCACCGGCGCCGACGACCAGCACGTGCCGGCCATTCAACTGCCCGAAAATCTTTCGCGCCAGCGCCACGGCGGCGAAGCTGATTGATACCGCGCCTTCGCCGAGCGCCGTTTCGGCCCGGACCCGTTTGCCGACGAGGAAGGACCAGTGAAACAGCTTGCTCAGCATCGGCCCGGCGCGGTGCTGCTGCGAGGCGGCCTGGAAGGCCTCCTTCACCTGTCCGAGGATCTGCGGCTCGCCCACCACGATGGAGTCGAGACCTGCAGCCACCCTGAACAGATGTCGTGCTGCAGCTTCGTTGTCGTGCGAAAAAAGATGAGGCCTGAAGGCCGACTCTGGCAGATCGTGGTATTCGCTGAGGAACGACGTAATGTCCTCGCGAGCTCGCAGCGGATCGTTGCTCACGACGTAGATTTCCGACCGATTACACGTCGACACCACGACAGACTCGGCCGCCGATGGACGCAGCGCGAGAGCCTGGACGGCGGCGCCCAGATCGCGGCTCGAAAAGTCGAGCCGCTCGCGCAACTCGACCGGCGCCGTCCGATGACTTACGCCGAGCAGAATGACCTGCATCTATACAAGTTGATAAGTTTAAAGGTCAAAGTTCGAAGTAAGTTGGAAGTGCGCTCCAGCTGTATCGTCCAACCACAAGCATCGTTCAAACTTACTTTTCCACTTTAAACTTCAAACTTTGAACTTCATTGAAACGTGTGGCTCGTGGTCACGAAGTAGCTCACCGGGAGGAGATTGAGCAACACGATCACGAAGCCGAGTGCCGACAGCCACGCCGCGCGCCTGCCGGTCCAGCCGAGCGTTTTTCTCGCGAACATCGCGAACGAGTACACAGCCCAGGTCAGCACGGCGATGAAGACCTTGGGATCCTGCAATGACATCGCCTGCAAGTTCGAGTTGTTAGGCGACAATGCGAGCGCCTGCGCTGCCCATACAATCCCGACGACGACCCCGATCGTGAGGAACAACCAGCCCACCGCCACGGCCCGCGAGTTCATGGCATCCAGCACGTGGAGAGACGGCAGCCGCGTGTAGAAGTACCCCAGATGCTTCTTCTTGATCTCCTTGAACTGCAGCACGTAGGTCAGCCCCAGCATGGCTGCGAGAGCGAACGTGGCGTAGGCGAACAGCAGCGACGTGACATGCACCCAGAACCACGGGCTGTCGAGCACCGGGTCGCGGTAGTCCACGCCCGGGTACATCACGGGAATGGCTTGCAGCCCGACGAGAATGGGCGCGATGAAAACGCCCATCGCGCGCTCGTCGGTGGTCACTTCCAGATAGAGATAGGAAAGTGCGAGCAGCCAGACGAATGACGATACCGCCGTCGACGTGTTAGAGAACGGAACGTGGCGAACCTCCATCGTCTGCATGCCGATGACGAAGGTGTGGGCAAGGACAGCGAGCAGGAGGAATGTGGTGGCCAGACGTCCGACCGACGGCTGGCGCTTCGCGAAATGAATCGCGTACACCACGACCGCAGCGGCGTACAGAACGAAAGGAAGCAGGTTCAACGGGCTGTCGGGGCGTAATACCCCTTCTTCGTCCGCGGCGTGATGTTCGGTCGTGATACCTGGACCACGATTCGCCGCCATGCACCGTCGCGACGGGGATTCGCTGATGTGTAACCCAGCGTGTATTGGCTGGCGAGCTCGTCGGCGATCTGCTTGTAGACGCCATCGAGATCGTCGATCTTCGCCGGGAAGAACGCGCGGCCGCCAGTCTCCTGCGCGAGCGTACGCATCACGAACTCGGCTTCCCGGAAGCCCTTGGCTTGTACGTCCGCACCGCGCAATGCGATCGTGTAGATCGACGTCTCGGAGCGCTTCGCCAGATCCAGGACTTCGTCGAACGACACGAGGCTCGAAGTGTCCTCGCCGTCCGAGAACACGATCAGCGCCTGTCGGCGAACATCTTCCTCGTTGACGGCGCGCACCTTGCGCAGTTCCTTGAGGGCGATGTAGATGGCGTTGTGAAGCGAGGTGGAACCGCCGGCCGTTAACTGGCCGATGGCGGCGTCGAGCTCCGCCTGATTACCGGTAAAGGCCTGACGGATTTCGACGCGGCTGTCGAAATCGATCACCTGGGCGATGTCGTTGGACTTGAGCCGATGGACGAAGTTCGTTGCCGCCGTCTGCAGAATCGGCAGGTGCTCTTCCATGCTCGCGCTGCTGTCGAGCAGGAGTGACAACGCAATGGGCTGCTGGCGCCTGGAAAAGAAGGTGACGTTCTGCTTGATGCCGTCTTCGAAGACGAGGAACTCCGGCTGCTCGAGGTCAGTGATGTAGTGATTGCCCGCGTCGGTGACGGTGACATTGAGGGAGACGATGTCGATCCCCGCCTTGAACGACGGCTGCTGGGCGGCCAGACCTACCACGAGACAGACGGACGCGACCACGACAACGAACGTCAACCGTTTCACGTCAGGCTCCAGACTCTCCCCGCGCCCGTGCACCACGCATCGTCACGCCAGCGCGCGCCGAAGACACCTCGGCGCGCTCGGGAGTTATGAGCTGCTGCGGGCGTCCGTACACAACTTTGTACTGCGAAGACAACTCACGCGCCAGCCGTTGCAGCGCGTCATCGAGCCCGTGCGGGCTAAGGAGCGTGATACGTTGACCCCCGGAGCCTCGGGGGCCAGCATCCAGCAGGAAGGAGCGTTCGCGAGTCGCATGTTCCTCGGAGTGATAGAACTGGCCGATCGTGATCATGTGAAGGGCCACGTCCTCGTCTTGAAGCGCAGCGACGACATCCTTCGAGTAGCGATTGGTGAACTCGATGCCGTCGGTGAAGACCGGGACGATCACGGCTCGTGGCGTCTCGCGCTTGGAGAGACCGCGCGTGGTCTCGAAAATGCCATCCAGCAGCGTCATCCCACTTTGACTCATCGCAAAGAGGCGGCCGACGGCATCCGAGAGCCGCTTCGTGTCGTCGGTATAGTCGACCAGGATGGTGGGACGATCCGCCAGGGCGATCACGGCGATGTGGTTACCCGGCGCCATCTTGGCGACGAACTTCGACAGGCCGCTGCGGAGGAACGTGATGTCGTCGCTCGCGGAGGCGCTGTTGTCGACCAGGATGGCGATGTCGACTGGCTCGGTGGCGCGCGAGACGCGAAGGACCTCGCGCTTGATTCCGTCCTCTTTGATCTGGAATGCGTCAGGGCCGAGATTAGTCACCGGCTCGCCGTCGCGATCGACGGCGCTCACGAACATCACACCCTCGCGGACAGCTTGCGCCGCGTGGGGAGCTGTGGACAGACAGACGAACGCGGCACACGCGGACGCGACAGCAAGCAACGATCGAATCGGTGTCAGACACATGGGCGTCTAGGAGGCAGGCTCTGTAGGGGCAGTATAGGCCTGGCTCCGGGGAGCGTCAAGACGTTAAAGACAGCCTGAACCCATTGAAAATACTGGACTTGATCGTGCCACAAGAGCACCGTAATTGCGTGGGTGGTCCGCGACATGCGGCGGCTGGTGAAGTTTTTCACAAAGTCGCGATATACTGATGGGCGGTACTGCATCCGGCAGGGCGGGTTGTGGGCTCAAACCGGTCGAGAGCACACCGGGTGTCATTTCGACTGCCGACCTTGCACGAAATGGACACCCGGTGTCTTTATAGCGGTGCCATGGCAAAGAAACAGGCGGGCTTTTCGTTCAAACGTTCGGCAGAGTCGCTCCAGGACAACGTACAGCGCGCGGGACCCGCGGCCGGTGCCAGCTACACGCTGATCGGCGCCATCATCCTGCTCGGCGGTATCGGCTATGCCGTTGATCAGTGGCGAGGGACCGCACCCTGGGGTT
>JBKPNV010000330.1:0-7028 GCA_046732795.1 Acidobacteriota bacterium | reverse complement strand
ATACGCCATGCACGAGTGGAATCCCGACGTAGAATCGATCCATGATCTCGTCGCCCGCGACGTTGTCGGTCGCACTTGCCGCGCTCGTCATGCTGGGCGGAGCGCCGTTGCAGGCGCAGAGCCCCCTCGATCTCGCTGGTTCCTGGACGCTCAACCGTCAATTGAGTCAATTTCCACAGGAGCTCGGCTTCAGCGCCAGCTTCCTGCCCGCGCAACCGGAACGGCCAGCCGGCGCCGACCGCAGCCGTCGCGTTCAGAGTGAAACGCAGGAGGATGCGACACGAGTTCGCTTCCTCACCGATGAAGTGCGCCTGCCTCCCGATCGACTCACGATCGATGTCACCCCTGCGATCGTCACGATCACACCCGATCCAGGTGCGCCCAGGACTGTTCAACCTGGCCGGCGCGACCAGGCCGTGAAGGTGGGGCCGATCACAGCGATCACGAATTCGTCGTGGGACGCGGGCCGGCTGACGATCGCTTATGAGGCGCAGAACAGCCGGGTGATCCGCTACACGTATTCGCTGGACCAGAACCGGATGTCGTTGGTGGTGGACGTCGAGTTCCTCGAGGGCAGGACGGTCGGCGACAAGGTGAGGCGCGTTTACGAGAAGGCAGCCTCGTCCGTCTCGCCTTCTGCCGTTGCTGCTGCGCCACCCGCCGCGGTTCCGCCGGCGCCAACGTCACCGCCGTCATCCACGCCATCCCCTGGCGGGATTGATCAGCGACCCGATGCGTCCCTCAAGGGTCTGAGTCGACTTGGTGTGGTGGTGGAAGGCATCGGCCCGGAGGCCGCCAAATGCGGATTGAAGGAGGAGGAGCTCGAGACGGCCGTCACGAAGCGGCTGACCGACGCGGGCCTGCGCATCGTCCGCTACTCGGACGATGACACGTATCTGTATGTGAACATCAACACCGTTACCGCCTCGTCAGCCCTCTGCGTGTCACGGTACGACGTGACGCTGTACTCGCACGCGGCGGCGAAACTCACGCACACATCCTCACCGGTGCTGCTGCAGGTGGAGTTGCTGCACAAAGGCGGTCTCGCCGGCGGCAGCCCGGCAGTGCACGCCGATGGGGTAGTCAAGAGCGTGCTCGAATACCTCGATCAGTTCTCGACGCGCATCCGCGCGGCGAACAAATAAGGCGAGCGGCAGTCCTCAGTCCATTGGTTCCTGGTGCCTTGTGGACCATGGACGGAGGACCCGCGGCGGCGAGCCGGCTGTCGAACCGCCCAATTTTCGACACCTCCAATCACGCTTCGACACTCCACTTGCGTGGCAAGTAGCTGAAATCACAGTGGTTTAGCGCCGAGCACGATCGGGCATTGCGGTTGCTCCCGAAGCGGGCGAGCCCGATGACGAGAGCGTGCAGCACGGACGACGAGGCACGTCATCGAGCGCGTCCATTCGAGATGAGCCGCCGCTACCACGGCGTCGAAAGGAGACCGACCATGTCAGCAACTGTCGCCGCAACAACCCGGGCACCACGTGAGCCACGTAACGGCGTGGATACGCCCACCCTGCTCGCCACCATCAACGCGGTCAAGGAAATGCCGGCGCTCGCCAAGTTCCAATTCCGCGCCAGCAGCCGATGGGTGAGTGGCACCTACAGCGAATCGCAGGTTGAATCGTTCTCCGGCGCGGGAGGCGAGCACCAGCATCAGACCACGTTCCGCTATGGTGCCGACCATCCCGCCGTGCTCGTCGGGCAGGATCGTGGTCCGACGCCGATCGAGTTTCTCCTGCACGGGCTGGCTTCATGCATTACAGCCGGCATCGGCAACATCGCCGCGGCCCGGGGTGTCACGTTGACGTCGGTGGAGTCGCAAGTGGAGGGTGATATCGATCTCAGAGGCATCCTCGGACTCTCCGACGAGGTTCGCAACGGCTACGAGCGTATCCGCATCAACTTCACGATCGCTGGTGACGCGCCGCCGGAAAAGCTCCGCCAGATCGTCGAACAGTCGCGCGCGCGCTCGGCCGTCTTCGACGTGCTGACCAACGGCGTGCCGGTGGACGTCACGGTCAACACTCGTTGAGGTGCAGCGTGCCACGTACCACAACCATCGTCATTGGCGCCGGGCAGGCAGGGCTAGCCATGAGCCGCTGCCTGTCCGAGCTCGGCATCGAACACGCCGTGCTCGAGCGCGGAACGCTCGCGCAGCGATGGCGCAGTCACAGCTGGGACTCTCTGCATCTGTTGACGCCGAACTGGATGACTCGCCTTCCCGGATTCCAGTACGACGGCAACGACCCGGACGGGTTCATGTCGATCCCGGAGCTGATTGCCTTCTTCGAGCGATACGCATCCTCGTCGGCGGCACCAATCGTGACTGGAACGACGGTGCAGAGCGTCGAGCGAGCAGGAAACGGCTTCCGGGTTGTCACGAACAACGGTGAGTGGTTCGCTTCCTCCGTAGTCGTGGCGACGGGATACTGCGACCTGCCTTTCGTTCCTGCGGCGAGCCGCAAAGTCCTGCCATCTATTTGGCAGATCGCAACTCCCGAGTACCGACGCCCCGAACAGCTGCCGCCGGGCGGCGTTCTCGTCGTCGGCGCTTCGTCGAGTGGCGTGCAGATCGCGGACGAAATTCAACGGTCCGGGCGGCAGGTCACGCTCGCGGTGGGGCGCCACACGAGATTGCCGCGCAACTATCGTGGACGCGACATCCTCTGGTGGCTGGACCAGCTCGGGGCGCTCAGCCAGGCAACGTCCGCCGTCCGGGACATCGTGCGCTCACGCCGGCAACCGTCTCTACAACTCGTGGGTCGGTCGGATCACGCGTCGCTCGACCTGGCAGTCCTGCACGAACGCGGAGTTCGACTGGTGGGCAGGATCCGCGACGTGGATGGCTCTCGCATCGGCCTCGGTGACGACCTTGTCGCCACCACGGCTGCGGCGGACATCAAGATGGCCGATGTGCTCGCACGCATCGATGAGTTCATTGGGCAAACCGGTATTGCTGCCGCACCGCGCCCACCCTTCAGCCCGACTTGGCCGCTCGCTGATAACACCCCGAGTCATCTGGATCTGAACAGCGAGCGCATCACTACGGTGATTTGGGCGACCGGCTATCGACGCACCTATCCATGGCTGCGCGTACCGGTGCTCGATGGTGACGGTGAGATCACCCATTCAGGGGGCATCACTGCGGCGCGCGGGCTCTACGTGCTCGGTATGAATTTTCAACGCCGCCGCAACTCCAGCTTCATCGACGGTGTCGGTCACGACGCGCAGGTGCTCGCGGGGCATATCGCCGAATCGCTGTGCAGCACGCGGGTCGCGTGAGGTAGGTAGGTTATGAAGGTAGATGCTGTGATCGTGGGAGCCCGCTGCGCAGGCGCAGCGACGGCCATGTTGCTCGCGCGCGCGGGCGCCCGCGTGATGCTTGTCGACAGAGGCGTGTACGGCTCTGACACGCTGTCGACGCATGCGCTGATGCGAGGCGCCGTTCTGCAACTGCATCGCTGGGGAATTCTGCCGGACATCGTGGCAGCAGGTACGCCGCCGGTCCACGCCACCACCTTCAGTTACCGGGACCAGGACGTCACCGTACCGATTGAGCCGAGGTACGGCGTCAGCGCGTTGTACGCACCGCGCCGAGCGCTACTCGACCGGATCCTGGTTGATGCCGCTGTTCAGAGCGGAGCCGAGGTCCACTACCGCGTGCGTGTTGACGATGTGATTGCCGATGCGGACGGACGTGTGCGTGGAATCACCGCATCTTCAGGCGGCACACGCTGGAACATCGAAGCCGACATCGTCATCGGCGCCGACGGACTGCACTCAACGATCGCTCAGCGCGTTGATGCCCCGTCCATCGTTCAGGGACGGCACTCGACAGGGGTGCTTTACAGTTACTGGGAACGGCTTCCGGGCGACGAGTACTACTGGCGGTTCCGGACCCGGGCAAGTATCGGTGTCATTCCGACGAATGATGGCGCCGCATGCGTGTTCGCGTCGGTGCCGGCAGAACGATTTCGCAGCGAGGTGCGCGGTAACGTCGTGGCCGCATACCGCCGGTTGATACGGGATTCATCGGCGGTGTTCGATGCGCGGCTCGACGCCGCGCGCCGGGTCGAGCCGGTGAGAGGATTTGGCGGGCAGCTCGGCTTCATCCGGCGCGGATATGGATCCGGGTGGGCGCTCGTCGGCGATGCCGCATACTTCAAGGATCCGCTCACCGCTCACGGTATCACCGACGCGTTGCGCGATGCGGAGTTGCTGGCGCGTGCAATCGTACGAGGCACGAGCACAGCGCTTGCGGAGTACGATTTGACCCGGCTCGATCTCTCGCGCCGGCTGTTTGAGATCACTGACGAGATTGCGTCGTTTGCCTGGACCGACGCGGACGTGCAATCGCTGCACCGCGCGTTCAGCGGCGAAATGTCGCGGGAGGTGCGCGCGCTCGCCGCGCTGGAGCCAATCACATGTCCATCACGGTCGGCCAGCGAGCCTCACGTAGCCTGACGCTCACGGCCGAGCACGTCAGCCAATTCGCAGAAATCTCCGGCGACCGCAACCCGCTGCATTTCGATGCCGCGTTCGCCGCGCGGACGAAGTTCGGCCGGCTGGTCGTGCAGGGCGGCCTCACCACCGGACTGCTGCACGCGCTCGTCGCAATGGACATGCCGGGACCCGGAACGGTGTTCCTGAGCCAGAACTGGAAGTTCACCGCCCCGGTGTACATCGGCGACACCATCACTGCGGAAGCCGAGGTCATGTCGGTTCATCCTTCGAAACCCGTGACACAGCTGCGCGTGCAGATCAGGCGCGACGACGGCACGACCGTGCTCGAGGGCGAGGCGTGGTGCTATACGTTCGGTGATTCGGATGCGTGAACGCTGACGCTCTCGAAGACTCGGCCGGCTGCTCGGTTTGGCGGATTCGGTCCGGTCCGGATCGAATCACCGGTCGAGTCGCGCCGCGATACTATCATCCCGATCGGTTCGCTTCAGTGCCGGTGTTCGTTACCTGACTCAGGTGATGGGGAAAACACCAGCATGGACGGCTCGACGAGCGAGCAAGGATGCGACAGGATTTTGATCCCGATTTCGGCACGGCTCTCGAAGCCGCAGCGGCGATTCGTGCGAAGAAGATCTCGTCTGTCGAGTTGACGCAGCATACGTTCCGGCGCATCGACGCCTTTGAACCGGCGCTGAATGCGTACGTCTATCAGCTGCGCGAAGAGGCGTTGCGGGCCGCGTCACGCGCCGATGAATCAATCGCCCGCCAGGCGTCGACTGGCGCGTTGCACGGCGTTCCGATCAACGTCAAGGAAAGCTTTGGCGTCGCCGGCCACCCCTGCACCTGGGGGATTCCTGCCCTCAAGGATTCAAAAGCACCCGCGCATGCGGTCGCCGTGCGCCGACTGCTCGACGCCGGAGCTATTCTTCTCGGCGCCACCAACGTGCCGTTCGAGCTGATGGATGGTCAAGCATTCAACGACATTTACGGGAGATCGAATAACCCTTGGAATGTCGAACGAACGCCCGGAGGGTCATCGGGTGGGACCGCCGCGTCACTAGCGGCCGGCATGGCGTTTTTCAGCATCGGTTCCGATATTGGCGGCAGCATTCGGGCGCCGGCCGCCTTCTGCGGCATTTACGGCCACAAGCCCACGCTCGATCTTGTCAGCTTCCGCGGTCACGCTCCCGGCGGCGAGCACGAACTTCCTGGTTTCTCCACGCTGCTCGCGGTCGCGGGACCGATGGCGCGAGGCGCCGATGACCTTGAAGCTGGATTGCTCGTGTTGGCGGGGACGGAACTTCCCGAATCGAAAGCCCTCCGCTGGACGTTGCCGCCGCCGCGTCATCGTGCGCTGCGCGACATCCGCATCGGTTACGTGCTGGACGATCCGATTGCACCGGTCTCCGCAGAAACGACGTCGGTGCTCGAATCGGCGATACGAGCCTGCGAACGTGCCGGTGCGACCGTCAAACACGGATGGCCTGAAGGGTTTCGGCTCCAGGAGCTATTCGATACGTACCTCTTCTTCCTCGGCGCTTTTGTATTCAGTGTGACACCGGCGGACCAGCGCGAGTACGCGCGCCTCCACCTCGAGACGCGGCCGCCGCAGTTTGTGAGAGGTGCCCTCAGCAGCTTCGCCGATTGGCAACAGGCGAACATGCATCGTTTGGCGTATCGCGCCATGTGGGAGAGATTCTTCGAATCTGTCGATGTCTTCCTGCTCCCGACGACGTTCACCACGGCCTTCCCGCACGACCAGACGCCTCCCGACCGGCGCATGATCCCCTTGCCGGAGGGAGGCGCGCAACCATTCTGGAACCTCCTCAGCTACATTTCACCCGCAACCTTGACAGGGTGCCCCGCTACGACCGTTCCGGCAGGACTCGGCCAGAGCGGATTGCCGGTCGGCCTCCAGGTAGTGGGGCCGTACTTCGAAGATGCGACGCCGATCACATTCGCTCGACTTCTCGCTGAAGAGATTGGCGGCTTTCGTCCTCCGGCTGGATTTGATGCCTAGTCGTTGCCCGGTCGAAGGGACATCGCTGATTGGTCGCACGCTCGGCACGTTCGACGCGGGGCGACATCAAATGTGAGTGCGGAGGGCTGGGCGACTAATCGGTCTTGCGGAGGGACAGACGGTTTCGCACGGCGTCCACGCCGGTTGAACGGCTGCCAGATCACAGCGGCGTCGTCGAGACACTAGAGCCGCCCGAAGTTGGTGTCCGTCGCTCACAGACTTGGCGGCCCATGCCGAACCGGGCACCGATCTCGTACGATTTGGTTTGTAGCCGGATGAGTGACGCAGGGTCACTCGATGCGGATGATGGACGGATCGTCTTGGCGACAGCGGCAGTGAGGTCGTGCACGTCCAGCTTCTTGCAGATGTTCTTCACATCCATGCCGGTCGCAGCGTCCCTACGAGAAGCAGGCCGCGGAGAACGCCGGGAAGGGCTACGGCCGCCCGAGCGTGTGTTCGAGAAAGTCAATGGTCAAGATTGCGGCCGTCAACCAGATTACTTCGACGTGGCTGCGGTGCGCCTGACCTGGATACCCAG
>JBKPNV010000329.1:0-18084 GCA_046732795.1 Acidobacteriota bacterium | reverse complement strand
GACGCCTTCTACGCGCAAGAGCAGTGGACCCATGGTCGGGTCACACTGCAGGGCGCGGTGCGATACGACCACGCATGGAGCTATTTCCCGGAGCAGCAGGTCGGACCGGTCCGCTTCTTTCCGAACGCGGTGACGTACCCGCGAACCACGGGCGTCGAGGGTTATCACGACCTCTGGCCGCGCGGCGGTGTCGCGTACGACGTGTTCGGCACGGGCAAGACGTCCGTGAAGGTCAACATGGGACGGTATCTGGAGGCGGCGCAGAATGGCGGGTTGTTCATCGCGCTCAATCCGACGGGGCGCCTCTCGACTACGACGACGAGGGCGTGGACCGACAGCAATAGCAACTACGTGGCCGACTGCGATTTGATGAACCCGGCCTCACAGGATCGGCGTGCCAGCGGTGGTGATCTGTGCGGCCCCAACGTGAACGCCAATTTCGGAACGTTGGTGTTCGAGTCGACACTGGATCCCGGCCTGCTCTCGGGCTGGGACGTTCGCGCGGGCGACTGGCAGTGGGGCGTGTCGGTGCAGCAGGAAGTGCTGCCGCGTGTGGCGGTGGAGGTCGGTTACCAGCGTCGCTGGCTGGTCAACAATGTGGTGACTGACAACCTCGCGCGCGCGCCCGGAGACCATACGGAGTTCGGAGTCGCTATCCCCGTCGATCCGCGATTACCGGGCGGCGGTGGTGGAGTGCTTGGCGGCCTCTACAACGTCACGCCGGAAGCCTCGCTGCGGCTGAACGACAACTATCAGACGCTCGACTCGAACCTGGGCGCGTGGGATCAGGTCGCGAACTCACTCAATCTGAATGTGACGGCGCGCATGAAAAACGGCCTGATGATGCAGGGAGGGTTCAATACGGGGGTAGCGAATAACGACTACTGCGAAGTGCGGCGCGCCATCCCGGAGTGGACGGTGGCCCCTCCCACAAGCACCACGCAGTCCCCGACCAACCCATGGTGCGACACGTCGTCCGGATGGGTCACGCGCGCCACGGCGCTCGGGTCGTACACGATTCCGAAAGTCGAAGTGCAGGTTGCCGGCACGCTGCGCAGCGATCAGGGCGCGCCGCTGGCGGCGAACTGGACGGCGCCGAACACGGCAACCGTTGGCCTGAATCGGCCGTTTGCCGGCGTTGGCGGCCAGACCATCATGGTGAACTTGATCGAGCCGGGTACGCTGTACGGCGATCGCGTCACACAGATCGACATGCGATTCGCCAAGGTTCTCCGGTTCGGCCGCACGCGGACGACCGTCGGGCTCGACCTGTACAACATCACCAATTCCGCCGCGATCCTGACGTACAACCAAACCTTCGTGCCGACGACCGACACATGGCTGCGGCCGAACAGCGTCCTTCAGGCGCGCTTCGCCAAGTTCAGCGCGCAGATAGATTTCTGAGGCACGAATTTCGCCGCATCAGCATTGCTGCGACACACCGAGGTACCGCGGGCACGAGCTTTGGAATTTGCTCTGTGCCTCTCTGCCGCGGTGTGTGTCGGAATCGCTGAACAGCGCGCCCTTGGAATCCTGGACCTCTTCAGCCCAAGATGGACGCATGGAGTCATCCGTAACTCAGGCTCACGCGCGGCAGCCGCTCGCTATGGACGCGGAACAATTCAGGGCGCTCGGGCACTCGCTCGTCGATCAGATCGCGTCACAGCTCGCGTCGATTCCGCACGGGCCGGTGACGAGAAATGAATCGCCATCCGCGGTGCGAGCCGCGATGGGGCTGAACGGTGGGCTGCCCGAAGAGGGAACCGACGCCGCGACGCTGCTGACCACAACGGCAACGCAGCTCTTCGAGCACTCACTGTTCAACGCGCATCCCCGCTTCTTCGGCTACATCACCTCCTCTCCCGCACCGATCGGCATTCTTGGCGACTTGCTCGCATCGGCGCTGAACCCGAATGTCGGCGCATGGATGCTGTCCCCGGCCGCGAGCGAGATAGAAGCGCAGACCATCAGGTGGATCGCGGAGCTCACGCGCTATCCCACTGACTGCGGTGGCATCCTGGTGAGCGGCGGCAACATGGCCAACTTCGTCTGCTTCCTGGCTGCGCGCGCCGCGCGCGCCGGATGGGACATTCGCCGGGACGGCCTCGCAGCGTCGCGCCGGCAACTGGTCGCATATGCATCCCAGGAAACGCATACCTGGATTCAGAAAGCCGCCGATCTGGCTGGGCTCGGCACGGCATCCATTCGCTGGATTGAGACAGACGATCACCTGCGGATGGATGTGTTTGCGCTCGAGCGGGCCGTTGCGGCTGACGTGGCAGACGGTCGCGTGCCATTCATCGTGATCGCGACGGCAGGGTCGGTCAGCACTGGCGCCGTAGATCCGCTGTCTGAGATTGCTCGCGTGTGTCAGGAGCGGGGCATCTGGTTGCACGTCGACGGCGCTTACGGCGGCGTCGCGGCAGCAGTCCCTGATGTGCCTGACGATCTGCGGGCACTGAGCCTGGCGGACTCGGTAGCGGTCGACCCGCACAAATGGTTGTATGCGCCGCTCGAAGCTGGCTGCGCGCTCGTGCGCGATCCGGCGGCCCTACGCGCTGCCTTCTCGTATCAGCCTGCCTACTATCACTTCGATGAACACGGCACGAACTTCGTCGATTACGGTCCGCAGAACTCGCGCGGTTTCCGTGCGCTCAAAGTCTGGCTGGCGCTGAAACAGGTCGGCGCCGCCGGCTATCGCCGGATGATTGCTGACAACATGGCGCTCTCGCGAGCGATGGCCAAGGCGGTGGCGCGCAACCCGGATCTGCAGTTGCAGACGCAGGGGCTCAGCATCGCGACCTTCAGGTTCGTTCCTGCGGATCTGCGATCGTCCGCGGGAGACGAGGCTGTCGCGGCGTACCTGAATCGCCTCAACGAGGCGCTCCTCGACAAGATGCAACGGGGAGGAGAGGCGTTCGTGTCGAACGCCCTCGTCCGGGGACGCTACGTCTTACGCGCGTGCATCGTCAACATCCACACGACACCGGACGATGTCGAGGCAACTCCGGAGATTGCGGTCCGTCTGGGCCGGGAGCTCGATCTCCAGATGCGCCCCACACTCCCGGTCTGATGCGGGCCGCCTTGCGGTAGATTGTTGGCGTGCCGACCGTCGGTTGGGACATCGGCGGGGTCAACACCAAGCTGGCGTACGTCCATGGCGGGAGCGTGCTGTCCGTCCTTAGCCGTCCGTACGAGATTCAGCGTGATCCCGGCGCTCTGGTGCCGCTGCTGCAGGAGATGCGGGCCAGGATCGGCGCCCCCGACGGACTGCCGCACGCAGTCACCATGACGGCGGAGCTCTCGCAGTTTTTCCGAACCAAGCGCGAAGGTGTGCGATTCGTGCTCGACGCTGTGGAGTCGGCGTTTCCTGCCGCGGCAATTCACGTCTACACCGTAGACGGGCGATTTCTCGAGCCGGACGATGCGCGTCAGCGGCCGCTCTCGGTGGCGGCGGCCAATTGGGCCGCGACAGCACGGGCGGTCGCCCTCCATCATCCCGACGCGCTGCTCGTCGACATCGGCACGACGACGACGGACCTCGTGCCCATCGCCGGGGGAGAGGTCGTCGCGATCGGTCATACCGATCCCGAGCGGCTGACGTCCGGTGAGCTTCTCTACACAGGCGCATTGCGAACGCCGACCGAGGCGATCGCCAGCTACGTTCCACTGGGTGACGCGCTTGCCGGAGTATCTGCGGAAGGGTTCGCGCTGGCGGGCGACGTTCATGTGTGGCGGGGTGACCTCGATTCCTCGGACTATTCGTGTCCGACGCCTGACGGCCGCCCTGCGACGCGCGAGTTCGCCGGTGAGCGTCTGGCGCGCATCGTCTGCGCCGATCGCGACATGCTCGACGCCGCTGCGATCACGCGACTTGCCGACGCGCTGGCGCGCGCCCAGATCCGCTCCATTCAAGCGTCGATTCAGCGTGTGATCGCGACCCATCCGTCCATCCGAGTGGCCGTCGTCACTGGTCTCGGATCGTTTCTCGGTGGCGCGGCAGCGCGTGCCGCGAATCTCGAAATCGTGCCGCTATCGAGGGAATTGGGTGAGGAGGGTGCTCGGTGCGCGCCAGCCGTTGCGGTCGCGTTGCTGCTCGAACGTGACTCGCTCAATCCGTAGCGTTCGCCTCAGCCCAATGCAACCTACCATCCCCGCACTTTTCGAGGCGATGCCTGCCGCGTGGGATTCCAGATCTCGCCACACGCCTCGCACCTCCAATATGTGGACGAGAGCCCAGCGTTGCCAGTCGTGGTGACGCGTTTCGACTCGCAGAACGGGCAACTGGTGACAGTGATCGGCACGGTCGTGACGGCAGGCGTATCCCAATCACGAGAGCGCATGGAAAGCCTCCAAAGGGCTGGATGAGGGCTGCCCGCAAACGCTGCTGGGCAAAGGCTCAGGAAAGCATTAGAACTGTACGGCACTGCGGGGTTGCGGGCAAGTTTATTTGCACGCTCGCGGTTCTCAGGTCGGCGCATACCCTCGCGGATTGGCCCGATTGCGATACCGTGTGCCAGCATCGAACGCCCGCTGATCATCGATCGCGCGTATACTTACGGGGCATTCCGTTTCCTGCTTTCCTGAGCCTCGCGGCTGTCTTCCTCCTCCAAGGCGCCGGCCCTCACCAAAGCTCCAACGCGGTGTGTCACGCGTCTCGGGTCGCTCCGTCACGCCGGATCTGTCGCCCTGAGAGTGGGTAGTCCAATGCGCCCCGATCGAAACCATCGACGTGTCTCGACCGTGAGCTTCAACGCGAACCAAGCACGCCAGTGCGGCAGATGGTGATCTGGCCATTGCGTGATGCTCGCGCTGATGCTGCCGACGGGACTGATCCTTCTCTTCGCACCCGCTGCCCCGCTCGTGCGCGTGGTCCTGGTATCTGCAGGGGTGCTGTGACTGCTGGTCTCGAACCGTCGGCGATCTTATGACGGCCATGGCGTCTCTCGTCGTGGTTGTGCTCGTCGCGAGTGAGGCCTGGCGCATGCAGGGCGACACGATTCTGCGATCGTCCACATCAGAGGGCACTTCGCCGACGCTCGAGGACGCACAGCGGTCCTTCTACAGCGGTCGCTACGAAGACGCGGCCGCGCTTTCCCTCGGTCTGTGCGCGGCGGCTACGGCCAACGACCTCGAAGCCTGCGAGTTGCGAACGTCGAGTCTGCACTTCCAGATTCGGAGAGCGATGGGCGATTCTGCCGACCGCGAACGCGCGTGGACGGCATGCGCCGCGTGCCCTGACCTTCTTTCGGTCTTCATCGCCGACACCACCCGCGCCCGCGCGGTCGCACAGACACGGCTTCAGCGGAATCCAGACGACGAGTCGGCCCTGTTCCTGTTAGGCAAGATCGACCTCAATTACGTCTGGCTTCAGCTCGGCACGCGTGGACGCAAAACCGGGTGGGACGAGTATTGGGAGGCGAGGACGTCCCTGGACAAAGTGCTCGCACGCAATCCTGTGCATCTCCGTGCGCGGGTCGCGCGTGCGTGGATTGACTACATCGTTGGCACGAAGATGCCCAGGGGCACACGCTGGCTGCTCGGTGGCGGCAGCAAGAAGGAGGGGCTGCGAGTGGTTCGCGAGGCCGCCAACGGCGAGGGTGAATTCTTCGAGCGCACGGAGGCGGCGTTTGCTCTCTGGGACATGCAGGTCCGCGAGCGCGAACTGGTGGAAGCAGTTGCGACGGCTCGGCAACTCGCGCGCGACTTTCCCGACAATCGCGAGCTGACCAGATTCTTGAATGCTCACCAAGGGGCGAAGTGATGGAGCACCACCACAACGAAGCGGGGATTGTCCTTGCTTTATCCAGGGAAAGGGCGCAAACTTCAGGCATACTGCTTTCCTGAGTACTGGTCTTTTCCGCACGTCCGCTCCGCGGGCAGCCCTCATCAAAGCCTTCCGAAAGCCTCATATGTCTGTACGCCTTTCGTTGCGGTGGACGTGTCTCTTTCTCCTGACTCTCGCGACGGCGTCTGCGTTTGCGGACTCCGGCAAGTACCGTGAATTCACGTTGGGGAGCACGGCGACTTCCGTCTTGGAGCTTACCCGGTTGCGCCCGTCTGAACTGAAGACGTTGCACGAAAGGCCATCCGTGCTGCAGGAGCTCGTCTGGCGACCGCGCTACAGCACCGGGCGGGCGCTGCCCGACGTCGATCCGGTTGACGAGATGATCTTCAGCTTCTCCGACGACCGGCTGTACAGCATCACCGTCTATTACGACCGCGCACGCACCGCCGGGCTCACGCATGACGATCTGATCCTCGCGTTGAAGGGCGTGTACGGTGTGCCGCTGGCGTCGGCGAAGCGTTACGAGCGGCTCGTTCGCTTCGCGCCGTCGGATGCTGCGATGCCGATTGCGACGTGGGAGCAGGGCGACACAGTGGTATCGCTGTCCTGGTCGGACTATCGAGGCGGATATGTTCTTATCGTGATGTCGCAGGCGCGTGAATCGGCTGCCCGCCTTGCGACGGCCGCGGCCATCGCGCTCGACGAGCGCGAAGCACCGGCTCGAGAAGAGGCGAAACAGAAGAAAGACGTCGAAGATCAGAAAGCCGCGGAAGAGCGGTCTCGCGAAACCAATAAAGGAGCGTTCCGGCCATGATGTCATTCGCGTTGTACCCACCGGTCCGGTGGTCGTTGAGTGCGCTGTGGTTCTCGAGCGCGCTCCTGATCTTCCTGGTGCTCGGCAGCTCGTCCTTCGTGAGCTGGATGGCGCTCACCGTGTCCGCGATATTTCCGCCGGTCGTGTTCCTCTGTTTGTGGAACGACGGACCGCCACCGACGATCGCCGAGGTGCTGCGTGCGACCGAGGATCGGCGGTGACGCCCGAATCTGGCGCGACAGCGTCGGTGAGTTGCCCGTTGTGTCACACGGTCGCGCCGCCCATGACCAGTGAAGCGCTCGCAGCAGGTGGTGGCTGGCGTTGTCCGCAGTGCCATCAGAACTGGAGCGCAGCGCGGCTCGCCACGGTCGCCGCATACGCGACATACTGCGCGGGCCGCTCCGAGTCGAAGTCTGAGTATCCGTCCTGAACGGGTTCGCGACCGCGGGCTCCCAGCGATCTGCGGCTCCGGCCGCGCGAACAGCGACATACGAGGAGATTTCGCGACGCGCTTTCGAGATTTACTGCGAACGCTCCCGTCACGATGGCGACGACCTCGGCGACTGGTTAAGAGCGGAGCGCGAGTGCAGTCACGCAACCGCGTCCGACGCCCCGGTTCGATTGAGAATTCAACCCGATCGCCGCCAGCACCGCCAACCTCCACCCGGCATCGATCGTCGCCGCGCGCGAGCGGCATGACAACCGATGCCGTGCTTTCGGCGGCGCCCGCACAAACCACCTGGCGATTCGCATACCCTATACTGGCGGTATTTTTCAGACGCCAAAGCTGAATGACCGTCCGGAAATGAGGTGTGGTGTGGTCCGTCGTGCATGTTTCGTTGCGACTGCCATCCTGGTCGCGTGCGTCTTGTCCGAGGCCGTCGATGCGCAGCTTGCCGCGCGGCCCGCTGCGGAGTGGACGAAGACGCTCGAAAGCCCGGAGCGAATCGCGAGCTTACGGACTGGCGAGGTCATCGCCAAACTGAATCTGAAGCCCGGCGACGTGGTCGCCGACCTCGGCGCGGGCACCGGCCTGTTCTCGCTGCCACTCGCCAAAGCGGTGACGTCTGGGCGCGTCTATGCGGTCGAGTTGGATGAGGGATTTCTCACGCAGATTCGCGGGAAGGCGACGACGGAGAACGTGACGAACATCGTGCCGGTCCTGGGCAAGTTCACCGATCCGTCGCTTCCAGCGCGCGACGTCGATGTCGCGTTTTTCCACGACGTCTTGCATCACGTCGAGAATCGCGCGGCGTATCTCAAGAGCGTTGCCGGGTATCTCAAGCCTGGCGGACGGATTGTCGTGATCGAGTTCAATCCCGGCGACAGCCCACACAAGGCCGAGCCGGCGCTCGTCGTGAGCAAGGACCAGACAGCCGCCTGGATGGCGGCTGCCGGCCTCGTGCCGGCCGAAGATATCCAGCTGTTCCCGGATAAGTACTTCGTCGTCTACAGACGGAAATAGGAGACGCACCCAGGCCGGGTGGTCTCGCTCTTCAGACCCGGCGGGTCCACAATCAGGACCCGCCCCCCTGCAGATTTGCGGGCAGGCTACTTTCCCGGGAGTGCCGGCTTCGCGAGGTTCTCTTCGAATCGACGGTTCTCGCGTACGGAGCAGATCTGCTGGTAACGCAGGAAGCCCGTCTTCGACAGCGTGAAGTTGCGCTCTGCATTCCACGGCTTGCTGTAAGCGCCTGGGTCGTCTATGACCATGCGGAGTTCGAGTGTGTTCGCGTCGACGCGCTTGTAGCGCTCGGTCAAATGGAGCTGCTCCGTGTGCGGATGACCCATCTGATCGAGCCATGTCTTGTCGGTGAAACCAATCGTGTCGACGACCAGCGTATCGCCGTTCTCGTACCAGCCGATCGAATGTCCCCACCACTGCGGATCGGGATCCTCGGGGTGCTTCGTGTTCATCCAGACGACTCGATAGAAAGGACCGAGCTCGTGGAGGATGTAGACCGCCTCCGGTGTCTGGACGAACCTGTGCTTGATCGGCCACAGATAAATGTGAGGCACGCCGGGCGGCTCGCAATAGAGCACCTGCGGGTCCGTGGTGTTGCCAAACTGCGGATCGGGCCCGGTTGACGTCCTCTCCGACATCGTCTTTTCGCGTGCCCACGGCAGATACGGGATGTCGTCCTCCTGCCCGCGCTTCGCGCCGCGAATGTCGGAGATGCTGAGGCTTTGTCCGATTCCTCCGCGGCGGCCGTCCGGGGCCCAGTCGCCGGAGAGATCAGCAGGCTTCGCGTTCGCGGCTTGAGGCGGCGGAGTCGCGCCCTTGGGCGCCTGCGCGCTCACCGTGAGGGTGAACGTGAGGACACCGACAGACAGACTCCCCAGGAGCATCAGACGATTTCGCATGGAAGACTCCTCGTGCCTCTATTTCGCCGGGGCGGGAGCCGCTGGCGCAGGCCCCGCTGCGGTGAGCTCTTTGCCGTCGGCTAACACGATCTTTTGCAGATTCCCCACCTTGGCGCCATTCTTCGCCGCGAAGATGTACACGGTGACCTCGTCCCCCTCCTTGAGAGATCTCCTGGTCCAGCCGCGCTCGATCATCACCTGCGGAGGCTCGGTGGCGGCAATCCAGTGGGAAACCGTGCCCTTCTCGTCGGTCACGTCGAAGTAGATCTGGTTGTGAGGATTCAGCCACTCGAACTTCGTGATCGTCCCCTTCAACACGACAGGCTTGGAGAAGTCGTACACGTTGGTCGCCCCGTGATGTGCGATGAGCGGAGCGGAGGTCGCGAGGAAGCCGATGGCCAGCGCTATGAGGATGAGCGACTTGTTCGTCATCTTGCTCTTCACCCTTTCATTTTCTGGGCGTATTATCCGCTGCATTCGCTGAGGATGGAAGACGGAAGGTAGTTCCGCAAGACCTGGGAGGAAATGATGCGTACTGTTGCGGCGATTCTTGTGACGTTTGTCATAGGTGCGGTTGCCGGGAGCTGGATGACGAGCGCGCCGCAGACGGCGCCCGCAGCGGCGACCTCGGCCGCTGGGTTTGCCGCGGTGCCGGGGGCGATCGGAAGCCAGGATTTGACCGGCCCGTATGAAGTCGTGAAGGGGTGGCCCAAGGACATCAGTACCCTGCCAGGAAATGAAAAGTGGACGTATGGTGCAGGGCAGGGTGTGTTCGCCGAGAGCCCGAATCGCATCTTCATGCTGTTTCGTGGTGAGTTGCCGAAGATCGAGCCACCACGCGCCACGCTGTTGCCCCAGGTTGGACCGAGCATCAGTTTCCCGGTCGCCGGACTATGGAGAGACGCCACGCAGGCTTCTCTGCCCGGGACGGGCGGCACCGACCAGGACACGCGAAAGTGGCTCACCTCGTGGGAGGGAAAGGACGATGTCCTCGGGATCAAGGGGCCTCCCTATCGACAGCTCGGGGTCGATGCGAAATGGGAGCACTGCATCGTTGTCGCCGATGCCAACGGGAACATCATCGAGACGTGGACGCAGTGGGACAAGATCCTGCGTCGTCCGCACTCCGTTTACATCAGCCCGTACGATCCCGAAAAGCACGTCTGGATCGTCGACGACAACATGCAGGCGATCTACAAGTTCACCAACGACGGCAAGAAGCTCGTGCAGACGATCGGCACACCCGAGAAGGAAGGCGCCGATGGGACGCACTTCAATCGTCCGACCTTCATCGACTGGCTGCCCGACGGGACGTTCTTCGTCTCCGACGGCTACACCGGCACGCGCGTGGCGAAGTTCGACAAGGATGGAAAGTTCCTGATGGACTGGGGCATCAAGGGCAATCCTCCCAATGAAACGCGTCCCGGCTACATGAATAACGTGCATGGAATCGCCGTCGATCCGACGAGCCGGCGCGTGTTCGTCAACGACCGCAACAACCATCGCGTGCAGGTGTTCGACGAGAACGGGAAGTTCCTGTACGACTGGCGGATCGACGCCGATCCCTCGAGCCTGCACCTGCTCTACATCGGTGCCGATCGCAACATCTGGACGTTCGATCGCAGCACGCACAAGCTGCTGAAGTACGACCAGGAGGGACATCTGTTGTACGCGTGGGGCACGCTGGGGATGTTTCCCGGCGCGCTCTGGGGCGTTCACGGCATGAGCGTCGATCAGGAAGGCAATTTGTACGTCGCCGAAGTCGACAGCGGGCGCGTGCAGAAGTTCCGTCCCAGGAAAGGCGCCAACCCGGACTATGTGGTTGCCAAACCGGTCACTCGAGTGTGGCAGTAATGAAATTTCTCTTCGCGGCGGCGACGTCGGCGGTTCTGTTCGGCGCGCTTACTGTTCCACTCGCTGCGCAGTGGCCGCTGCATCCCATCGGGGTTCCGAAGGGTCCCGATGGGAAACCAAATCTGGCTGCGCCCGCGCCACGGACGGCCGACGGGAAGCCGGACTTTTCTGGTATCTGGATGATCTACAACGGTCCAGACCCGGGCGATCGCGCCGATCGCCCGCCTCGGCTGAGTGGCGGGCTGAGTTTGCCGATGCAGCCGTGGGCGGCCGACCTCCAGCGGAGGCGGGCCGGCGAAGGTGGCCTGAACGATCCTGACGGTCTGTGCCTGCCGCAGGGGCCGCTTCAATACCACATCGATCCACAGCCGCTGAAGATCGTTCAAACTCCGACGCAGATTCTGATCATTTACGAGTCGAACTACGGCCTGCGAACGATTTACATGGACGGCCGGAAACTGCCGCCGTTGGGCGAACCGCAGCCGTTCTGGCATGGCTACTCGGTCGGGCATTGGGACGGCGATACGCTCGTGGTCGAGTCGAACAATTTTCGTGGTGTCGATCCTGAGGCCGTGAAGAATGGCGAGCCGAGCAGCTTTCACGGCGTCGGATGGCTCGATCACCGGGGGAGTCCATACACGGAGTCGATGAAGTTGACCGAGCGGTTCCGGCGCGTGAATTACGGGCATCTCGATATCGAGTTCACCGTCGACGACCCGAAGGCGTACACCAAGCCATTTACCGTCAGGATTGTGCAGCAGATCGTGCCTGACGGTTCGGAGTTGATCGAATTCATCTGTCACGAAAACCAGATGTTCCTGAAGCTGACCGGCCGGGAGCGGCGGTAGTTGGTGTTGGTGTCAGGCAGTGAAACGTGAAGGACAAGTGGGTGTCAGGCAGTGAATCGTGAATCTGCCCCAAGCCGCGAAGCAGCGAGGGGCCGACGTTCACGATTCACTGCCTGACACCAGCGAGATGCGTATGCGACGAACTTCTGAAAGCACGTGGGCCTTATCGTTGCTGTTCGCGGTGACCGGCGTGGCCATGGTTGGACGAGCGCAAGAACCACCTGCGCGCGCAGCGATCCAGTTGGAGCAACTCAAGCAAGACGTCATCGCCGCCGTCGATGCGCGACGCCAGCTCACGCAGCAGATGGTGGACAGCCTCTTCAGCTTCAGCGAGATCGGTTTCCAGGAGGTCGAGACGGAACGCTACGTCACCGGGATCCTCGAGAAAAACGGGTTCACCATTCGCCGGGAAGTCGCTGGCATTCCCACGGCATGGGTCGCGACCTGGGGCAGCGGCCGGCCGATCGTGGCGCTCGGTACCGACGTCGACGGCGTGCCCACGACCAACCAGACACCGGGCGTGGTCACACGCAGGGAACTCGTGCCCGGCGCGCCCGGCCATGGCGAGGGGCACAATGCCGGCCAGGCCCTGATCGTGACGGCGGCGCTCGCGGTGAAGTCGATCATGGAGCGCGAGAAGATGTCCGGCACCCTCCTGCTCTGGCCCGGCGTCGCCGAGGAACTGCTCGCGACCAAGGCCTACTTCGTCAGCTCCGGCGTGTTCAAGGACGTCGACGCTGTCTTGTACGCACACGTCGGCTCGGCACTCGCGACGAGCTGGGGCGACGGTGGAGGCAGCGGGCTGGTCTCGGTCGAGTACTCGTTCACCGGTGAAAGCTCACACGCCGCCGCCGCGCCGTGGCTCGGACGCAGCGCCCTCGATGCGGTGGAACTGATGAACATCGGCTGGAACTACAAACGCGAGCACCTCCGCCTCGCGCAGCGATCGCATTACGTGATCACGAACGGCGGCGATCAGCCGAACGTGGTTCCGCCGGCGGCCTCCGTGTGGTACTACTTCCGCGAAAACGACTACGCCCATATCAAGTCGATGTGGGAGACGGGCGATGCGATCGCGCGCGGTGCCGCGATGATGACCGGTACGACCGTCGACTCTCGCGTGCTCGGATCGGCATGGCCGGGACATGGCAATCGAGCGTTGGCGGAGGCCATGCACGCCAACATCAAGACTGTCGGTGCGCCGCTATGGAGCGCTGCCGATCAGCAGTTCGCTCGCGCGGTGCAGCGGTCACTCGGTGTTCCCGAGCGCGGTCTGATCACGGAGGTGGCACCCACGCTTCGCGGCGCCGAAGTGCTTCCGGAATCCCAGAAGATGGGCGGCGCGTCCGACGACATCGGTGACGTGATGTGGAGCGTGCCGACGGTAACGCTCAGCTTTCCCTCCAACATCGCCGGCACGACGCCGCACAACTGGACCGCCGCCATCGCGATGGCCACGCCTGTCGCGCACAAGGGGGCAACGCAGGGCGCGAAGGTCCACGCGATGACGGTCCTCGATCTGATGACGCGTCCTGAACTGGTCAAAGCGGCCCGCGACTACTTCCAGAACGTGCAGGGCAAGCAGGCGACGTACCAGCCTCTGATCCGCCCGCAGGACAAGCCGGCCATCTGGCTGAACAAGGAGACGATGGACAAGTTTCGCCCGGAGCTGAGCAAGTACTACTACGATCCGGCGAAGTACTCGTCGTATCTCGAACAGCTGGGCGTCGCCTATCCGCCTCCCGCGAACTGAGGGGTGGTGTCCGCCGCCATGGTCACGACGACGGGTCGGCGACGGGTCGGTGTCAGGCAGTGAATCGTGAATCTGCCCGAAGCCCCGAAGCAGAGCGAGGCGGCCGACGTTCACGATTCACTGCCTGACACCACGTGAGATCTTCTTGCGCCACGCGGACGCCTGCTCCGTCTTCCCCCATTCCGTGTAGAGCTGCACGACACGAGCCCCGGCGCGCTGCACGGCCATGCGGTTCTCCCGGGGAATGCTCGGCTCTCGCTCCTTCAAGGCGCCGTAGCCGGATACAACCAGCGTCTCCGCATCGGAGTATCGTTTCTGCGCCGCCAGGCTGGCGCCGAGCAGGCTTTGGCAGTTGTATCGATCCCACCCGTCTGCGTGTGTGCCCTCGTAGGTCGCGAGCGCGGTGCGCAAAAGAGACTCGGCGTCGGCGGCGTGGCCTTCGTTCAGCAGGATCTGCGCCGTCGTGGTCATGCTTCGCAATGTCTCGGTATGCTGCTCCCCGAGCACCCGGCGCCGAATGTCCATGGCCTCTTTAGCCAGCGGCTCGGCCTGCGCGTAACGATTCTCGTTGACATACAGCGTCGCCAGATTCTGGGCGGTGTTGGCCACATCCGGATGCTCTGGCCCAAGTACGCGTCGCTGTGTACGAAGGGCACGCACATATAGTTCTTCAGCCTGCGCGTCCTTGCCCTGCAACATGTACAGGTAGGCCAATCCGTTCATCGTCAGCAGCACATTCGGGTGTTCCTCGCCGACCACACGTCGTTGGACGTCCACGACCTTGCGATAGAGCGCTTCCGAGAGATCGTATTTACCGGCGGCGCGATAGAACACCGCCAGGTTATTCATGCTGGTCAGTGTTTCCGGATGCTCGTCGCCGAGCACGCGCTGCTTCAATTCAAGCGCCCTGGTGAACTGCGCTTCCGCCTCCGGATATCGGTTCTGGCGGAAGTACACGATCCCGAGATTGCCGATACTGATCATCGTCTCGATGTGCTGCTCGCCGAGGACGCGCCGCATCTTCTCGATGACGTCGAGGAAGAGCGTCTCGGCTTGTGCGTACTTGCCTTGATAGGACGACAGCAACCCGAGGTTGTTCATGCTGGTAAGCGTTTGCGGATGCTCTTCGCCCAGCACCGTGCGTTGCAATTCGAGCAGGGTTGCCCTGATTGGCTCCGCCTCGGCGTACTTGCCTTGACGCCAATACAGGCTGGCGACGCTGTCCATGCTTTCCAGCGTGTCGGGATGTCGTTCCCCGAGGACCTGACGTCTTCCCTCCAGCGAGGCGACGAGAAGCGGCGCGGCCTCCGCGAGCTTGCCTTGCAGCATGTACAACATACCCAACCCGCGAATCGTCGTCAGTGTCTGCGGGTGCCTTTCGCCGAGGGCCTGTCTGTCGGCGGCAAGTGCCTTCGTGAACAGTTGTTCCGCCTGTTCGAACTTCGCTTGCGTCGCATACAAGCTTGCGAGCGAGTTCTGCGTCGCTGATACGGTCGGATGACCTTCGCCGAGCACCTGGCGCTGCAGCTCGAGGGCGCGTTCGGTATGCGTTTCCGCCTCGGGATAGAGAGCGAGATCCTGATAAGTTTTTCCGATCGTCAGTCGGATCCCCGCCTCGACGAGCGGCTGCTTCTCGAACTTGCCGGCGATGCGCGCAGCAGCACGATCGAGGGCAGTTCGAACCTTGAGATCGGGATCGGGTGTGTTGTCCGGCCGTGCCTGGTTGCTGGCGCTCGCCTGCGCCAGCAGATCGTTCTGCAGGAAGTCGTTGACGCTGTTTGCGATGGCCTCGGCTTCCGCCGCCCGATCGCGCTCGACGATTGCAGCACGCTCCGCGCGTCGCGCGCGGGTCGCCTGCCACGTGCTGGTGACCATCCCGGCGACGAGCACGACGAACACAGCGACGACTCCCGCCACCAGCCCGGTATGCCGGCGCGCGAACTTCTGCAGCTGGTAGGTGGCCGTTGGAGGCCGCGCGACGATGGGCTCGTCCTTCAGGTGACGTCGAATGTCCGCCGCCAATGCCGCAGCGGATCCATAACGCCGCTCCCGATCTTTCTCGAGCGCCTTCGCCACGATGGTTTCGATATCGCCGCGATAGGCGCGATCGATCGATCCGAGCGGCGGTGGCTCGGACGTGTCGATCGCCTCCACGGCCTCGTGCAGCGTGCCATCTGACTTGTACGGGAGCCGTTCTGCCAGAAGCTGGTAGAGAATCACCCCGAGCTGGTAGACATCGCTGCGAATGTCCACGTCGTGCGGGTCGCCGGCGAGTTGCTCGGGACTCATATAGGCCAGCGTGCCGACCAGTTGACCAACGTGGGTGTGCAACGACGCCTGCATGTCACGGTCGAGTACCCGGGCGAGGCCGAAGTCCAGCACTTTCGGGTGTCCGTCAGCGTCGACGAGGATGTTGGTCGGCTTCAGATCGCGATGGATGATGCCGCGCTGATGGGCATGGTGCACCGCGTCGCAGACTTTGGCCATCAGCTCGAGGCGGTGCGGCGTAGTCAGCCGCCGGGCAATGGCATGCTGTAGCAGCGACTGGCCTTCGATGAACTCCATCGCGAAATACGGCTGCGGTCCGAATCCGCGATCGTCGGTGGAGGCGAAGTAGATCTGAGCGATGCCGGGGTGATGTAAGCGCCCGAGCACCTCCGATTCCTGTTCAAAGCGGCGCAGGGTGTTGGGGTTGGTCGCCCCTGGTTTGATGATCTTCAGCGCGACTCGGCGATGGGGATGCCGCTCTTCGGCTTCGTAGACCGTGCCCATGCCACCTTCGCCGAGCACCTGAACGATCCGGTAGCGGCCAATCGTGTTCGGAAACTGCGAGTGCCGCACGATGGGCTGGCGCGTGTCGGATGGACTGGTGACAATCGTGTCCGCCAGTGTGTCCGGGACCGCGGGTGACGGGGCACCCGCGTCTTCTGGATTCATGCGACCTTCCTGCGAATCGCGCCGGGAGAATGCTGTCACAAGCAGACGCCCTTTTCCAGCAGACTAGTCAAGGGATCCGCCGTTGATATCCCCGCGAACCCCTCGACTAGTTCGCACTGTCTCTTAGGCGCTTCGCGCGTCCGGCCCGTTATGCGGTTTCGACAACGAGTACAAAATTCGCGTTAGAGCCCGCATAACGGGTTAATTGACGTAACGTTCAGCGAGAGGGTGGCGTTTGAGAGTTGTCGTTGTCGTCAAGTTGGGCGGAAGTGTGCTGACTGCCGCGCATATCGATTCAGTCCTTGCTGAGATCTCGAGGGCGAGCCACACAGTACCGTTGCTGATTGTCCCCGGTGGCGGACCGTTCGCAGATGCGGTTCGCGCTGCCGACCGCTCGCTGGGACTTGGCGATGATGCAGCGCATTGGATGGCTATCCTCGCAATGGATCAGTCCGCTCACGCAATCACGGCGCGTTTGCCCGCCAGTATCCTGGTAACTCGGAGCGGTGATGTGGATCAGGCCCTTGTGCGTCGGCGCATTCCAGTGCTGGCACCGTATGGATGGCTGCGCGAGGACGACCCGCTGCCGCACTCGTGGGACATCACGAGCGACAGCATCTCGGCGTGGATCGCGGGTCAGATCGGGGCTTCACGACTTGTGTTGGTGAAGCCTCCCGGCGCTTCGGGATCCGATCTCGTAGACCCGTGCTTCGAGCGCGTGTTGCCGCCGCAAGTTGAGAAGACGATCGTGACCGCCGATCGGATCGATCGGCTGCGAGCGGCGCTGGCAGTCCGCTGACGAACGATCGACACTTACGACCGCTTGAATGCGGCCGTCATGCGATCCTGTACCTGTTCCGGCGTGAGCTCTTCCTTCACGGTCGAAATCGCCCAGAGATGACCGAACGGATCGGCGACCCAGCCCATCCGATCGCCGTAGAATGCATCACTGACGGGCATCACTGCCTTCGCCCCGGCGTCGACCGCGTGCTGATACACGGCATCGACATCGTCAACGTATATCTCGAGAATCGTGGTCGCGGCGCCGACCGATTCCGGCGCCGCAACGGTCATCACACCATTGGGGCCTGGTGGCTGCTCGTCGGTGACCATGATCATGGTCTTGCCGATCTGCAGGTGGGCGTGAACGCCGTCGCTGAACGGCATCGTCGATTGATAGAGGACCGTCGCGCCGAAGGCGCGCATATAGAAATCGATCGCCTTGCGCCCACCGCGCACCATCAGGTGCGGCGTAATCGTGCCGTTGTCGGCGCGTGCTCCAGTGATCGCCATGTCCGCCTCCGTTCAGCGCTTCGAGATTCGCCACGCGTGGCCCGCCGGATCGGTGAAGAGATTCCGGTACACGCTGGCCCAGTCGTATACCTCGCGCAGCGGCCGCGCGTTCAGACCATATAGGCGCTGGCGTCCATCCTGCCGCACGCGTACGAGGCCGGCATCGAGGAGGATACGCAAGTGCTGTGAGATCGCCGGCTGCGAGATGTTGAACGGCCGGGCCAGACTGGTGACGGACTGTTCAGCCGTGCGCAGCTTGTCCAGGATGGCGCGGCGAGTTGGGTCGGCCACGGCTCGGAACACATCGCGCTCCTGCGTGATGACCACCCGCGGAGTCTAATAAGCGACTACTTATATGTCAAGAAGGCTTGAATATCGCGCCTAGAGTCTCGCGCCTTCCGTGAGCCGAAGCCGATGTGCGTGGCCGCCGCTG
>JBKPNV010000328.1:0-15249 GCA_046732795.1 Acidobacteriota bacterium | reverse complement strand
ACGCCGTATCAGCGGGAGGCTGTCGAGGGCGACGCGATGCGAATGACACCGACGCCGTTCTCAATAGAAAGAGCGGTGCCGAATGGCTTCGAGAGCCGCTGCACCTTCGCGAGAATCTCCTGCGCCACCGCGGGGGCTGGCACCATCGGAATGCCGATCTTCGAGAGTGGCCGGTACCCCTTACCCACGTCCGCGGGATGCACGCGCACCTCGGCGAGCCTGGCGCCCTCGAACCGCGTCGAGACGAGCAGCGCTTCCATGTTGTCCTGGTGCGACAGTCCGAGTCGGTCGACGTTCACCTGGTTGCGCTCGGCCCGCGTCAGATCCCCGGCGGCGCTGTCGCTGCCGACCGGCGAATTCATGTAGAACGCGAAGTTCGACAGCCCATAGAAGATCGGCTTCCCCTTGTAGATCTCGATGCCGCGCAGCGTGTGGACGCCGTGCCCGACGAACATGTCGGCGCCGTTGTCGATGGCGGCGTGCGCGAACTCGACGAGGAAGTCGGGCACGTTGTTGTCGAACGAGTAGCGCTGGAAAGTGAAGCTGTTCTGGTGCGCGTGTACCGACACGATCATGAAGTCGGCGAAATACTTTCCGTTGCGGATGCTGCGCAGGTTCTCGCGCAGGTCCTCCGCATTCATCTCATAGCTCACGTCGCCGGTCTTGGCGCCGATCTTGTAGTTCTTGCCGAAGAGCTGCAAGCGGTCGGGCCGATCGGCACCGACCGGTGCCGGCACTGATACCTCCCCGCGCCGCGCGTTGGCAGCATCACGGATCTTCTTCAACGCCTCGAATTCGGCCGCGGTGACGATCTGATACGTGGTGAGCCGGAGCGGATTCAGTCCCGGCGCGCCGCCCATGCTCCCCGAGCGCGAGGTCGCGGCCGTGCGGGCGAACGAGGGACCCTGGTTGTCACCCCCTGGGGCGTTGTCGCTGATCGGCATCAGTGCGACGAGGCCAACGCGACCTTTCGGCGTCATCACATACGCGGCATCGCGCGCCTCTTCCAGGTTACGTCCGGTGCCCGCGTGCACGATCCCGACTTCGTCGAGCAGCGCGTCGGTCGCGAACATCCCGTCGTCTTTGTTGTCGCCGGTGTGGTTGTTGGCGCGGCCGGCGAGGCGGATGCCCATCGCCTTCATGTCAGCCGCTGCTGCTTTCGGCGCCAGCAGACCGCCGACGGGTCCCTCGAAGCGCGGCAGGTCGGCAATGGACGACTCCGCGTTGGCGAAGCCGAGGTCGGCGTCGCGAATGATCTTCAGCAGGCTCTGCAGCCGCGGCTCTTCGAGCGGCACAATCGGAGCCATCGCGCCGAAGATGTCGCCGACTGCCGCGACCGTGAACGGCGCGTCGATCTTCATGACCAGCTCACGCGCCGGGTCGAGACGCGCGGGCGGTTCGCCCTGCGCCGAACGCGCGTTCTGGCCGGCGAGCTGCGTGCTCGCGAGCGATGCCAGACAAACGCCCGCACACATAATCAGAGCTCGCATCGTGGGCCGTGCCTTCCCGCTATTCATGCGTCTCCCTGAAATGGGGTCGGGAGTCATTTAAAGTGGTCACTGTCCTGATCAAATGACTCCCGACCCCATTTATCGCGACGACGGCTGCCCGACGGCGAGGCCGCGCTCCTTCATCATCGTGCGCAGCACCGCGGCCGTGTCGGGATACCGCTTGAAGATGTCTGGAGTGTACTCGACGCCGTCGGCGATGGTGAGCGGCGTCCATCCCTTGTCGTTGACGGCGTCGAGCCGCGCGCCCTTGGCGACGAGCAGCTTTACCAACGGAATCGAGCCGGCGCGCAGCACCGCGCCATGCAGCGCCGTGTTGCCGTGCGTGTCGACGTCGGTGACGCGTCCGGCGTTGCGCTCGAGCAGGAGCTGCACCGCCGCGATCGCTTCCTCCTCCGATCCCGGACTCTCCCCCGGTGCCCAGATGCCGACGCCGGCCGCCACCATCAACGGAGTGGTGCTGTCGACATTCGCAATCGTCGGGTCGGCGCCGAGCTCGAGGAGCGTGTTCATCATCGGCAGATCGACCGCCTTTGCCGCGAGCAGGAACGGCGTCGCGCCAATGCGGTTCAGCATGTTCCGATTGCCGTCACGCGGCTCCTTCGTTTGCCGCGCGTTCACGTCGGCGCCGTGACGCACCAGTGCGCGCACGAACTCGAGCGCGTCGATCGCCCCGGTGGCGACCGGTCCTGGGAGGTTGTAGCCGTAGTTCGGCCGGCGCGTCCACACTACCTGATGGAGCGCCGTCCATCCCTGGCGATCGGCTTTGGGATCGGCACCGCGATCGAGCAGCAGCGCGCCCAGCTCGTAGTGCGCGTTCATCGCCGCGAGCGTAAGCGCGCTCGTCCCGTCTGCGAGCGTGCTGTTGACGTCTACGCCGGCATCGAGCAGCGCCCGCGTCGCCGCAATCTGACCGCCGCGCACAGCGAAGAGAAACGGCGTGAACACACCGCCCGTGGAGCGTGCGTTCGGATCGGCACCGCTCTCAATCAGCGCACGAACGACGTCGGCATGATTTTCGGCCGCGGCCCACATCAGAGCGGTCTGCCCTTTCCACGTCTCGCGCGCATCCACGCTCGCGCCGCGCGCGAGCAGCACCTTTACCGCCGGCACGCTTCCCGCGCGTGCGGCCGCCATCAGCGCCGTTTCACCTTGCGGCAGCGCGGCATTGACGTCAGCGCCCGCGCGCAGCAGACGCTCGATCATGGACGCGTTGCCGTTGATAGCAGCGAGGTGCAGCGGAGTCACGCCGTAACGGGTGACCGCCTTTGCGTCCGCTCCCGACGTGATGAGCAGCTCCGCGGTCTTGAGATCGTCGCTCTGCGCGGCCCAGTGCAGCGCGGTCGTGCCATCCGGCTCGGCCCCGTTTGGATCGGCGCGTTGGTGAAGCAGCACCTGCACCGTTTTGACGTCACGACTCTTCACCGCCGCGATCAGCTCTCCAGTCGCCGCATAGACCTGGTCCACGGCGAGCGCAAGAACGGCGGCTATCGTAAGCAGCCTCATCATGTCGTTTAGATGGCCAGCGGCTCAGGATTGAGCCGGCCGGTGCTGTCGCCGAGCGTATCTGCCGGCACGCCTGCCTTGTCGAGCATGGTCAACAGCAGGTTGGTCATCGGCGTGTCGTTCGAGTAGACCAGATGTCGATCGCCGGTGAAGCCGCCGCCGAAGAGCGCGAGCGGCAGGTCGTAATGCGTGTGCAGGTTCGAGTTGCTGAGCCCGGCGCCAAACAGGAGCAGCGAGTGATCGAGGAGCGTGCCGTCACCGTCGGGCGTCGATTGCAGCGACTGCAGGAACGACGCGAAGAGCTGCGCCTGATACGTGTTCACCTTGGCGTAGCGCGCCATCTGGTTCGGGTTGTCGCCATGATGCGACAGGCCGTGATGCCCTTCGGAGATGCCGATCTCCGGATAGGACCGGAAGTTCAA
This sequence comes from Acidobacteriota bacterium, assembly GCA_046732795.1. Classification (GTDB taxonomy): domain Bacteria; phylum Acidobacteriota; class Vicinamibacteria; order Vicinamibacterales; family UBA2999; genus Gp6-AA40. The sequence continues at coordinate 11,813 of JBKPNV010000328.1, read as the reverse complement.
CTCGCGGCCGAGCATGAATGTGGTCACGCGCGTGACGTCGGCCTGGAACGCCAGCCGCTGCAGCTCGAACATCAACGAGACGTGATGATCGAACCGCTCCGGGATGCCGACCGGCCGCTCGAGATCGGGCAGCGTCGCTTGCGCCTGCGCCTCGACCGCCTGAATGCGGCGCTCGATCTCTCGCACCGAATCAACGTAGTCGTCCACCTTGGCGCGGTCGTTCACGCCGAGCCGCCGCTGCAGACGTGCCATCTCCGCGGTCACCGAGTCGAGGATGCTGCGGTTCTCGCGTGCGAGGCCGACGCGCTGTGCTGTCGTCCCACCATCCCCGAAAAGACGTTCGAAGACCGCGCGCGGGTTGTTCTCCGTGGGAAGCGCCGTGGTCGCGGATCGCCACGCCAGCGTGTTCATGTAGACGCAGCTGTAGCCGTTGCCGCAATTGCCGACCAGATAGTTCAGGTCGATGCTCATCTCGAGCGACGGCAGCGGCGTGTCCTTTCCGAGTACCGGCGCCGCGACCTGATCCGCCGAGATGCCGTTGTAGACATCGGCGCCTTCCGTGTGCTTCGGGTGCACACCGGTCAGCCACGTGCTCGTGCCGCGGGCGTGATCGCCGTTGGCGCCATCTTCCGAGGCGTCGGCCGCGCGATGCGCCAGCCCGCTCACGACGACCATCTGCTTCTTGAAGGGCGCGAGCGGCTCGAGAATCGGCGACAGCTCGAAGCCCGATCCGACCGTGCGCGGCTTCCAATAGTTGATGCCGCTGAAGTTCATCGACACGCCGTTCGGGCAGTAGACGAAGGCGAGGCGGCGCGACGGATTCGCCGCGGTCTTCACGGTCGCCGTGAACGCCGGGACCATGGCGTCGAGCAGAGGCAACGAGATCGCTGCGCCAATCCCGCGCAGGAACGTGCGCCGCGGCAGCGCGCGCTTGATGGAGATCATGACGACGTTCTCCTCATCTGGAAAGGCGTGCTTCGCACGATTCCGAGCACGATGCCGGTGCTGACACGATAGTCGCCGGGCGCTGCGTCCCGCAGGATCTGGCGAATCACCGGAGTGTCGTAGTACTCCAGCCGGCGGCCGAGCGCATACGTCAGCAGCTTGCCGGTGAACGTCATGAGAAACCGGTCAGAGCGCGCGAGCAACGCCGCGCGCAACGCAGCGGGCCCGTCGATCTTCGTGCCATCCGGCAGCACGGCCGCGCTGTCGATCGGCTGCCCGGTCTCATCGCGAGTGCGCCACTTGCCAACGCCATCGAAGTTTTCGAGCGCCAGGCCGAGCGGGTCGAGCATCGAGTGGCAGCTCGCGCACTGCGGGCTGGCACGGTGCATGGCCAACCGCTCGCGCATCGTCAGCACCACGCCGGAGCCGTTGGTGGTCTTCAGATCGCCGACGTCGGGCAAGGGTGGCGGCGGTGGAGTCCCGAGAATGTTCTCGAGCACCCATTTGCCGCGCACGACGGGCGACGTGCGATCGGGATACGACGTCAGCGTCAGGATGCTCCCCTGGCCGAGGATACCGCGACGGATGTCGTCCTGCGGCCACGCGTAGCGCCGGAACTGCGGCCCCTTCACCGTGCGAATGCCGTAATGCAGCGCGAGACGCTCGTTGAGGAACGTGTAGTCGCCGCGCAGCAGATCGACCGCACTGCGATCTTCGCGAACCACGCTCTCGAAGAACAGCTCCGTCTCGCGCCGGAACGCCTGACGCAGACTGTCGTCGAAGTCGGGATACAGGCTTGCCGTGGGGCCCGTGCCCGGCACGTTGCGCAGGAACAACCACTGACCGGCGAAGTTGTCTATCAGCGCCGCAGAGCGCGGGTCCTGCAGCATGCGCGTGACCTGCTTCGTGAGGATGGCAGGCTTCCGCAGCTCGCCGCGCTCGGCGGCGTCGAGCAGCTCGTCGTCGGGAATACTGCTCCACAGGAAGAAAGACAGGCGCGACGCGAGCTCGATATCGCTGACAGGATACGCGCGACCCGCAGGCGCGTTCGGCGGATCGACCTCGACGCGATACAGGAACTCCGGGCTGACGAGCAGACGGCGAAGCGCCCGCTCGACGCCAGCCTCGAAGCCACCCTGTTCGCGTCCCTCACGGTAGAGTGCGCGCAGCGGCTCCACGTCAGCGTCAGTCACGGGGCGTCGATAGGCACGGCGGGCGAGCGTCCGCAGGATCGTATTGCTGCATCCGCGTTCGCCTCCTGCACTCGCGCCAGGATGGCACACGAAAATGCGGCGGCGACTCGCACTGTCGTCGGTTGCGGCGGTCCCATACGGACCGCTGATCTCGACGCTCCGCAGCGATGAGCCCAGGCGCGTTTCGGGGACGTTGTTGCCAGCGGGAAACGGACGCAAGAATGGCAGGCGCGGCGTCTCGTCGAGCGCCACCGTCTGGTTCAGAAACGTGGCGACGATGTCATGCGCTCCGGCAGTGACAGTCACGCGCACGTCCCAGTTCTGATCCGCGCGATTGCGCTCCTCGCGTGCGTTGCCCTGCAGCCGCTGCCCCTCGGGCGCCTGGCCGGCACCCGGACCCGGGCGCCGCCTCTGCGGGGCAGGTTCAGCGGTGGGAGTCGCCGGCACCGGCTCGACACCGCCGCGGCCCGCTTGCGAATCGGCAGCCGGAGCCGCACCGCGTCCGCCGCCCTGACCGCGCCCCGCCGGGCGCGCCGCACCCGGCAGCGTGAACACCTGCACGCGGCGGCCGTCGACACTCACTTCGAGCAGCTGCGCGTCGGGGTAGACCGGCATCTGTTCGTTGAGGTCGCGCGCCAGCCGCACCTTGATGGCGTACTCGCCAGCGACGGGGAACGTGTAGCGAATGCGTGTGCCGCCGCGCGTGCCAAACGGCAGCCCGGGAAGCTGTCTGTCCTGTGCGAGATCGTCGGCGACGCGGAAGAACTGGACGTTCGCGGCCGGCGCGGGGATCCCGATCGCCATGCGGCTGATCTTCTGCGCCACCGACAGATAGCGATCCAGCAGCGTCGGCGACATGGTGAGCGTGCTGGCCACGTTGTCGAACCCGGAGCTCACATCGTCGGCAGGAAGTAAGTCTGCGACGTCCACGTCCACGTTCAGCAGATCGCGAATCGCGTTCTGGTACTCGGCGCGATTGAGACGGTGCAGCCCCTCGGTCCGTCCGGGGCTGGGATTGGCCATCGCGGCACGATCGATTTCGCTCTCGAGCCAGGAACTCAGACCGTCGAGCGCGGTCTTGTCGGGACGCGGCATGCCCGCAGGCGGCATCAGCCCGGCGCGCAGCTTGGCGATGACCTTCTCCCACTCCTCCGCGTGCGCAGGCACGCTGGCGACGTCGAGCGAGTCGAGCGCGATCGGCGTCGCATTGCGCGTCTTCAGCCGCTCGTTGTGGCAGGTCACGCAGTAGCGATCGATCAACGCGCGTTGCGCCGCTACAGTCGGGGATGCGGACGGCGTCGATGCCTGCGCGGCTGCGGCCGCGAGCCCGCTATCACGCTGCCCGTCCAGCACAGCACCGGTCCACAGCACGGCGCCGATGATCATCACGAGCGTGCCGGCGCGTGTCGTCCGCCGGCGGTGGTGTAACCAGTGCGGCATCCTTACCCTGCGAGAAACGCCTTGACGACGGCGAGGAACAGCTCCGGCGTGTCTTCCTGCGGATAGTGACCAGCCTCCGGGATGGTGACCACTTCCGCGAACGGCAGCGTCTTCAGCTGACGTTGTTCCTCTGGTGTGACCAGGCGGCTGCGCCCGCCGATCACATAGAGCGTCGGCGCCTTGATCTTCTTCACGTAGTCCCACAGCTCGATGGGACCGAGCCCGTTCACGACCTTCGGGTCGTACTTCCACACGACGCGGCCATTCGGCAGCTTCTTGCTCTCGTAACGAACCTGGTTGCGATGGACTTCTTCGGGCACGCGCGTCGGGTTGCGCCGCAGCGAGGCATACAGCTCGTCTTCGGATGCCCATCCCTGCTGCTCGCGCTCGATGCGCTCGCTGAGGGTGCGCGTGGTGGATTCGGGACGCGCCGGACCCACGTCAAGGACAATCAGCTTGCTGACGCGATCGGGATACATTCCGGCGTAGACCTGGACGACGCGACCGCCGATAGAGCAGCCGATCAACGTTACCGGCCCGAGCTTCAGCTGCGTGACCAGCGCATGGAGGTCGCTGACATAGTCTTCGGCGGTGTATTCGCCCTTCGGCGACCAGTCGGAATCGCCGTGCCCGCGCAGGTCGATGGCAATGACGCGGTGGCGCTGGTTGAGCAGCGGCGCCACGTGATCGTAGTTGTGCGCCGAATGCCCGAGCGCATGCACGAGGATGAATGCCGGCTTCCCCTCGGGGCCCCAGTCGAGATAGTGGATGGCACGGCCGTCGACCTTGATGGTCCCGTCCCGATACGGCGCGGCGTTGTTACCGTTGCTCGTCAGCGCCTGGGCGTGAACAGCGGGCCAACCGCCGGCCGCGCACACGACGCCGATTGCTGCCGCTAACCGGATCGCAAGGTTGAGTCGCTGTGCGTGCATCATGTCCCTGACAAGGGGCCGAGGCGAGTCTCCGTCGCCCCGCGAAATCTTGTCAATTACCAGTAATGGATCGGGAATCCGTTACTCCCCGGTCCTGTGTGCTTAGTCCGTTCTGTGGGTGTTGAAGGCCTCTGGCCCTCGGCGCCGCAACCGCGGTCAACACCAAGGACCAGGAACGGTGGACGGACCAGACCTCAAGCACTACGGACCAAGAACGTGGCTCACGGAAACGAACACGGCGCTAGAACTTGTACGAGACCGCCACCTCGGCGATCCGCGAGAGCAGGACGCCGGTGATGGTGCCGAAGGCCGGCCCCGACTGCATGGTCCGCGCGGTCACGGTATTGGCGTTCAGCAGGTTGAAGATGTTCATGCGCAGGGTGGCGCTCTGGCCCTGGCGCACGTGGAAGGTCTTCTGCACGTTGAGGTCGACGAGGTTGATGTTCGGCAGCCGCCATTCCTCTCCGAAGTCCTCGGTCGGCAGCGTGATCTGCGGAATCTGCCGCCCTCCGGTGAGGATCACTGTCCGTCGCTGCGGCTCGCCGCTGCGGTGCTCGTAGTTGATTGATGTCGTGATATCCCAGGGGAACGCATACGACCCCTGCACGCGGCCGATCCACTCAGTCGTGTTGTCGTCGTTGTTGATCTCAGCATTCGGATCGACGGTGTTCACGTAGATGGTCACGCCGGTCTGCGTACCGGCGTTGGGAACCAGCGGGATGTGCTTCTTCGTGAACGAATAGGACCCGTACATATACCAGCGGTTAGTGAGCCGACGGGTCACCGCGAACTCGGTGCTCTTGTAGCTCTGATTGGCCGCCGAATCGTTGACCAGCATTGGTGTCTGGAAGTTTGCCCCGGCGTAGGCGGCAGGAAAATCGTAATAGGTGATCGTTCGCCCCGGATCGTCGCCCGTGCGCAACACGCCGTCAGGCCCCGGATCGACGTTGGTGATGGGGATGTTGTAGACCTCGTAGGGCCGCTTGGTGTTGAGCAGGCGGTGCTGATTGAACGTCTTCGAGTAGATGCCGCTGACGCGCACCGCGAGGTTCGCCATCACCTCGCGCTCCAGGGACAGCGAGTACTCGTCGGTGCCCGGCTGCTTTTCGTCCGGGTTGGGAATGCCGAGCGACGTCGTCCCGCCGCCGCCGATCCCGGCCTGCGCCGTCGACAGGTAGTCGGGTCCGTTCGGATCGAGGTTCACCTCCCCGGTTTCGTACTCGCCGTTGTTGTTGTTATCGTGCCAGAGGTAGGTGCTGAGATTCGCCTGGTTGTGATTGGCGATCTGCGTCTGGTCGGTGTAGCGCATCAGCATGAAACGCCCCCATCCGCCCTTGAGCACGGTCTTGCCATCACGCGTGAGGTCGTATGCGGCGTGCAGGCGGGGCACGAAGGAGTTGAAGATCTTCATCTGCACCTTGTCCCAGCAGCGCGCCGGGTTAGCGACGTCACCGGGCGGATCGGCGGTGACACGGCACTGCTCCGGCGCGTACCCGTTGTCGTGTGCGAAACGCGCGCCGAGATTCAGCGTCAGGTTCCCGACCTTCCACGAATCCTGGATGTAGGCGCTGGTGTAGTCCTCGAGGTCGGTCGGCTCGGCCGGATAGTTGAACGCGATGAAGCGGTTGGCCACGCCGTTGCGGAACTGCAGCTGGTAATTGCCGGAGTCGTAGCCGGCGGGCACATCGCCGAAGTTGATCTCCTGTGCCACCTTCCACGTCTCTGCCCGCGAGATGCGCAAGCGGTCCGAGCGCCGGCGCATGTACTCGCCGCCGACCTTGATGTCATGGCTGCCGTAGAAGACATCGGGCTTGTACCAGCTCACGCTGCCGCGCGCCTGGTGGTTGTAGTCGACCGGGTCCTCGCCGTCCGTGCCCGACATGCCCGTGGTCGTGCCGAGCACCAGGTCGGTCTTCAACACCTTGCCGTAGGCGTAGCCGCGGAACGCCGATGTCCAGCGCATGTCGCCGCCCATGAGATTGATGACCATCGAGTTGCCGCGAATGGCCTGCCACTCGACCTTGCCTACGTGCGACGGCAACGTCTGGCCAAGGCGCGATTCCCACGCGACCAGCCGGCTGCCGCTGCCCATGCCTCGGCGGCGGGTGTAGGTATGGAACGCGACGAGCCGCTGCGATGGCGTCATCTGCCACGAGATCTTCTGGGTGTTGAAGATCTGACGGTCGAGGCTGTAGCACACCTCGCCGTTAGGCTGAAAGCACTCCAGCGTATCGAGCTGCTGCGCGCGGCGGCGCGCTCCGGCGTAGAACCAGAGCTTGTCGCGCACGATGCGACCCCCGACGTCGCCTGATACATCGGTGCGCGAATCGAGCTCATCGCCACGCGTGATTCCCTGCGCCCGCAGTTCGTCATCGATGTTGTTGCTCTGCAGGGAGTCGTTCTGAAAGGCGAAGAAGCCGCTTCCTGAGAATGTGTTGCCGCCCGATTTGAGAATGCCGTTCAGCGCGATGCCGCGCGTGCCGATCTCGGCCGGGCTGCCGAACGTGCCGACCTTGACCTCTTCGACATTGGTGTAATCCCAGTAGATGCCCCCCTGCGTGCCCGACTTGGCGGCGCTGACCAGCACGCCCTCGATCTGCTGCCACGGCTGATTCGCCTGCCCGAACGCACGGAACTGCGGCGGACTGGTCACGCTGTCGCCGCCGATATCGAGATTGGGACGCGCACCCGGCGCTTGCCCCATCAGCGACACGGTGCCATTGCGGCTGGACGGAATCAGATCGAGCGTCTCGCGGGTGAGCCGCGTGGCGGGCGCCGTGGACACCACGTCCACCACCGGCGATGCTCCGGTGACGGTCAGGGTTTCCTGCACTGCGCCGATGCCCATCGGGACGTTGACCGTCGCGACGAAGCCGGTTGTCAACCTGATCCCGTCCCGGCGGACCGACTGAAACCCGGACAACTCGTACACGACGCTGAAGACGCCAATCGGCAACGGCGTCAGGCGATACTCGCCCCGTTCGTTGGTCACAGTCGCGACCGAGGGCACCTGCAGCGACGGGCTGGTTGCCGTCACTGTCACGCCCGGCAAAGCGGCGCCGGACTCGTCGGTCACCACACCGACGATGCTCGCTTCCTGCTGCGCCGCTGAGGGCGCGGCAACTCCCGCGACCAGCAGCACAAGCGCGCCAAGATGCCTCTTCCACTGCGACACACGCAGACCACGTGGTTCGCGCGTCTCCATCTCTACCTCCACTCCACGGGGAGTTCTCCCGAGACCCCGCTCCCGGGCGCGGAGTCTTTTCCGCCACGGCAAAGGTTGTCAATTACCAGTAATGGACCGTGTCGATGCCAGCGTGTGCTATACACTCGCGCGTACGCGTCACGACGATCACGACGCCTGACGAGTCGAGCAGATCCGTCGTCGTGTCCGGCTTCAGCCGGAGCTCGCGAGGAAGTCGGAGGAGAGTCCACATGAAACGTCACAACCGAAGGGTCGTCACGCTGAGCCTCCTGCTCGCGTGCGGGATCTCGACGGCCGCCGCCACCTACCAGGGCGCTGGCACCCAGGGACGCGCCGGAGGCGCAGGCGCGCAGGTCATTCAGGTCGAGAAGCTCAAGGATAACCTCTTCCTCCTCAGAGGAGGCGGCGGCAACACGGCCGTCTTCATCGGCGCCGATGGCGTCACCGTCGTCGACACGAAGATCCCGGGGTGGGGTCAGCCGCTCATCGCCAAGATCAAGGAGATCACCCCGAAGCCGGTCGTGCGCATCATCAACACCCACACACATTACGACCACGTCGGCGGCAACGTCGATTTCCCCACCACGGTCGAGGTCGTGGCGCAGGTGAACACGCGCGCAAACATGGAGAAGGGGCTGCCGCCGAAAGGCGCGGAGAGCCGCGTTCCGCCGGACGTATTCAAGGCGAACGGCGGGAAGAACATGGCCAATCGCACCTTCAAGGACAAGATGACCATCGGCAATGGCGCCGAGCGGATCGATCTGTATTACTTCGGGCGCGGCCACACCAACGGCGATGCGTGGGTGGTCTTTCCCTCGCTGCGGGTGATGCACGCCGGTGACATCTTCTCGGGCAAGCTCGTGCCGCTCCTCGACAGCAACAACGGCGGCAGCGGCGTTGAGATCGCCGACACGCTGGCCAAGGCCGCGACGGTCAAGGACGTGGACTCCATCATCACCGGGCACAGCACTGTGATGACACCCGCGGACCTGATGGAGTACTCCGAGTTCAACCGATCGTTCCTTGATTACGTCCGCGCGGCGAAGAAGGCAGGCAAGTCGGTGGAAGACGCGGCGAAAGCCTACGCGTTCCCGGAGAAGTACGCGGGCTACCGCGCGCCGCAGCCGGACAGCGTCAAGAACAACATCGAAGTCATCTACGCCGAGCTCAAATGAGCACTGTCCACAAAACAGCCCGCAGGATGCAAACGTACATCCCGCGGGCCTGTTTCCGTACCCTCGTGTCCTTCGGTTCTTCGTGGCTTTTCCTTCGCGCCCTTCGTGGCTAGAAATCGATCTGCGCGCTGAACTTCGCGAAGCGCGCGTCGAGCACCGACTGTGGTCTCCCCCATGTCGTCCCGTACGTCGTGACGTAGGTCAGTGGCACGTTCGAGTTGAACAGGTTGTAGATATCGAGCCCGGCGTTGACGCGCATTGAGCGGCCGAATCTCAGCAGCTTGGCGATGCGCATGTCGACCTGAGTGATCCGATCGCCATAGACCTCGCCGGCAGTCAGGATGTTGGTCTGGATGTTCGCCACGCCGCCAGCCGGCGCACGGCCGAGCGACTGCGCAATGACGTTGGCTGGCACGTTCCACAGCGCAGTGATCTCAGGCCCTGGACGGCTCTGCATCGTTCCGCTCAGCTGCACATCGACTTTGGGCACCGTGTAGATTGCCATGCCGCGAATATCGGTCTGGAACGGATACACCTTGTGGCAGTCGTACAGGCTCGGGTTGTCGATGGAGAGGTCGCAGGTATCGTTCACGATGCGCCCGGTGCTCGTGCCTCCTTGAACCGTCACACCACCGCGCAGCCGCGCGTTCACCTGGACGTCCACGCCATGCCAGTAGTTGGACGGGCCAGAACCGTAGTTGCTGGCACGCGCGATGAAGTTGTCGGTGATACCGAACAACGCCGGCCTGATGTCATACAGGTCGTTGATGACATATCCGCCCGAGCGGGGCAGCCGCGGATCGGCCGGCACTGGAACGCTGTACGGATCGTAGTCGCCCGGCGTCACCGCACGGTTGTCGGCCACCGTGAACGTCGTCGTCAGCGTGGACGTCGAGGTCACCGGGTCTGGGTTGATGAACGAATCGAAATTCCGGCGGTGATACCCGGCTTCCACCGAGACGCGCGGGAAGATTTCCTGCTGTACCGAGATGCCGACCTGCCAGTTGCCAGGTCGGACGCCCGAGCCTTCGAGCAGGGCCGGATCGTAGGTGGACGTTGGCGTCACCAGCCTCCCGAAGTTCTGGTTAGCGGTCGGCCCGCATTCCCCGTTCTGGAGCGGATTCAACAGATCGCAGTCCGGGATGTAGTTGCGGTTCGCATCGCCCCAGGAACGGGTCGTCTGCGGCGGTACACCGCCGCCGAACTGCCTGCGCGCCGGATTGGGCTCGATGAAGATGCCCGCATACTGCGCCGGGTCCATGTAGGTGCCGGCGTTGATCTTCAGCGACGTCTTCCCGTTGCCGAACACATCCACCGCCACGCCACCACGGTAGGTGACGTCGTTATATCCCTTGACGATGTCCTGCTCGGGGAAAACGATTGGCGTCGGCACAAAGCGCGACGGCCCGATCTGCTGTTCGGGCGAACCGCTCGACGCGTTCTCGTAGCGGATGCCACCCTGCAGCGTGAAACGCCCCAGGGTCCAGCGATCCTGCGCAAAGATGCCGATGTTGCGTACGTGCGCCTTCTCGGTGAAGTCGTTCAGCAGCTCAGTGATCTGGTTGGGCACGCCGTTGTTGAGGCGGTACTGCAGCGAGTCACCGCGCTGGTAGTTGCGCGTCGAGATGTTGTTGTAGGTCTCGATACCCACCTTCATGTTCTGCGGTCCGGTCACGTAGGACATTGACGCGCGGTAGCGCGGTGCAAACGAGTGCACCTGATCCCAGAACATCGAGCGGTAGGCGATGTTCGGAATCGGGGCGGTCATGTTCGGGAAGTTGCCGCTCTGATCGACGACGCGCACGATCGAACGGTCGAAGCCGTCCTTCGGGTTTCCGTAGTCGGGCACGACCCCGCCGACGCCGGCTTCGATGAGGAGCCGATCGGAGAGGGGCGCTGTATAAGCGGCCTGGAAGGCGCGGATGAAGTTGATGTTCTGCGACCCGTCCTGCGCCTCCGGCGAGGTCGTGGCGCTGCCGCCGCCGGTGCAGTTGCGACACATGTCCTGCTCGTCCCAGAAGAAATTAATCTTCTGCCGTCCCGAGATCTGCCACGTCGTACGCAGCGTCGCGCCCTGCCACTGTCCGTCGGAAAGCGCCTGCCGGCTGTAGTCAGGGTCGTAAACCCACGAGTTCGGGTTGCCGGCATTCTTGTTGTAATACATGCCCGCCACGTAGCGGTCGGTCCGCTGATAGCGGCCGGTCAGGTAGAACCAGAGACGATCCTTTACGATCGGCCCACCGAGCGCGCCATTCACGTCCCAAAGCTTCTTCAGCTTTCCTGGCTCGCGCAACCCGGCGGCCACCAGTTCGTCGTCGAAGTTGCTGCCCTGCAGCGACCCATTTGCTCCGTCCAGGAACACCGAGCCGCTGAACATGTTGCCGCCAGTCCGCGGCACGACGTTGATCACCGGCCCGCCGGCTTCGGCTTCGCCGAGCCCGCCAGTAATGTCGATCGAGACTTCCGAGACGTTCTGCGTGTCGGTGACGTAGAGCGTGCCACCGCCGCTCGTTCCGTTCACGCCAAGGCCGTCCACATTGAATCGACCTTCCGAGTTGGCGCCGCCGTGGCCGCCCACGTTCAACGGGGCAGGCCCATTGATGCCCCCCACGTTCTGTATGTTGCCGACCGACAGCCCCGGCACCAGCACGACGAGGTTGTGATACGACCGCTGACCCGGAATGGAGTGAATCGCCTCATCATCGATGACGCGCTGCTGCTTGATGCTCTGCACGTCGACGATCGGGCTCTCGCCGGTGACGGTCAGCGTCTCTTCCAGCGATCCGACGCGCATCTCGATGTCGATCGTCGCGGTCAGCGAGCCGGTCAGTTCGATCTCTTCGCGCCTGACCGTGTTGAAACCGGAGAGCGTGAAGGTCACGGTGTAGGTGCCTGGATTCAACGCGATGATCCGGTAGCGTCC
>JBKPNV010000327.1:0-9889 GCA_046732795.1 Acidobacteriota bacterium | reverse complement strand
ATCATGACATCGGCTCTCGTTGGAGTCACGCGCCATGCGTTCGAACGGCACGCGGACCTGCGACGGATCTACGCCGTGCCGTTCGCGTGGAGTGACGCCTCGATGCGTGTGCTGCAGAAGGCCGGCTACCAGCTCGAGGGACGGATGCGGCAAAGCGTTCTCAAAGACGGGAAGCTTACCGACCAACTGATGTACGCCATCCTGCGCGAGGAGTTACCTCTTCGAAGCACGGCGTGAGTTACGCCTCGCCCAGAATTGCGACCGCTCGAGTCCAGCCGGCAGATGCGGCGTGCACTTTTACCGGAAAGCAGGCGATTCGAAAACCGTGGGCTGGCAGAGGCTACGTAATCCTCGTGCGCAAGACCCGCGTGATCCGGTCGAGCGCCTCGCCAAGGGCATCGGCACCCACCGAGCCGTAGGACAGCCGCAAGCATCCTTCCCCGCTCCGGCCAAACGACGATCCGGGGATGCTGACCACGTGCGCCTGTTCGAGGAGCTGCATGGCAAGTGAGTTCGAATCCATGCAGCGATCGATGCGGACGAAGGCAAAGAAGCCTCCTCGCGTCGGCACCCACGACACACCGTCGCAGCGCGACAACCCCTCTGACAGCCGCTGGCGGCGCGCGAGCAGCTCGGGATGAAAGGTCTTCGGGTAATCCCAGTGCTCCCGCACGGCCGCTTCGGCGGCAATCTGTGAGATCGTCGGTGCGCAGATGATCATCGCGTCCTGCACCTTGATGGCCTGGGCGCAGACGGCGGCGTCGGCCAGCATGTAACCCACGCGCCAGCCCATCATCGCAAACGATTTCGAAAACGTGCCGATGACGATGACGGTGCGGCGCCAGTCGGGGACTGATGCGGCGCTCCAGTGCGCGCCCTCGTAGACGAAATGCATGTAGGTTTCGTCGCTGATCACCAGGATGTCGCGACTGGCGAGCTCCGCTACGATGCGAGTGCCATGGATCGCGTCCACAGGAGCCCCGGTCGGGTTGCTCGGGTTGCACAGCACGACCGCGCGCGTGCGATCGGTCAGCGCTGGGGCGATGTCGTCCCACGTGACGCAGTAAGATTCGTGGTCGGCGACAGGCGCTTCGACGGCGACCGCACCTGCCGCCTGGACCGCCATGTGGTGGTTCGTGAAGTACGGTGCCGGCAGCACGATCTCGTCACCCGCGCTGACGAGTGTCGTCAACGCCGTCGTGAACGCATGATTGGCGCCGGCCGTAATCAGCAGGTCGTCCGGGCCGCAGTCGATTCGCTCGTGCTCCCGAAGGCGTTCAGCCAGCGTGCGGCGCAGCGACGGTCTTCCGGGATCCGTGGTGTAGCCGTGGACGTCGGTCCGTTCGAGGGCGGCACGCGCCGCTTTCAGAGCCGATGCGGGCGGTGGATAGAACGGAAGCGCCTGGCCCAGGGAGATCACGTGATGACCCGACGCACGCAATTGCGCCGCTCTCGTATTGAGGGGATCGAACGGCGGGAGATCGATGGCGAGAATGCGTGGCGGGATCTGCACGGGTTTCGCGAGACTCATTTTGTACCAGCCCTGACCGGGACGGAACCCTTCAGCTCGGGAGGATGTCGACGTCATGCGAGTTGATCGACAATGGCGCGGGAGTTCCGAATGATTCGAACGAATCGTCCTCAGAGGCGCGGCGTCATCGTTGTTGCTGTCTGCATGTTCGGTGTGCTTGGCCACCGGCAGGCGGCGGCGCAGGACCACGCTCATGACAGCGGCGGTACCTTCGGGACCGTTCACTTCGAGACGTCGTGCAACGCGGCGGTGCAGACGGAATTCGATCGCGCTGTCGCCATGTTGCATTCGTTCTTCTATCCAGAAACCGAGAAGGCATTTCGCGCTATCGCGGAGCGTGAGCCGGGGTGCGCGATGGCCTATTGGGGTGTCGCGATCAGTCAGCGGCCCAATCCGCTGACCGCGCCGTTCCCGCCGCAGTTGCTGCAGCAGGGTTGGGAGGCCATACAACGGGCCCGCGCCGCGAACGCGCGCACGCAGCGGGAGCGCGACTGGATCGAGGCGCTCGCCCCCTTCTACGAGGGGCACGCGTCCATCGACCAACAGACTCGAACGCAGCGCTACGCCGCCGCAATGGGCCGTCTGCACGAGCGGTATCCCGCCGACAGCGAGGCGGCCGTGTTCTACGCGCTGGCGTTGCTCGAGGCGGTGGATCTGAGCGACAAGACCTATGCCAGCCAGCTGAAGGCCGCCGCGATCCTCGAGGGGCTGCAGAAATCGCAGCCCGATCATCCGGGTATCGTGCACTACATCATTCACGCGTACGACTACGCGCCGATCGCGAACAAGGGACTACCGGCAGCGCGGAGCTACGCCGTGCTTGCGCCGTCGGCGCCACATGCGCTCCACATGCCGTCACATATCTTTTCGACGCTCGGCATGTGGCAGGACGCGATTTCTGCCAACCTGGCTGCCGATCAGGCCACCCGCAACTACGCGGCCAGCACCAGTGCCACCGCCAAGGCCAATCCGGCGAGTGTTCCAGGCCGTTACCATCCGCTCGACTTCCTGGTGAATGCGTACCTGCAGATCGCGCAGGATCGCCGCGCCAGGGCGATTCTCGACGAGCGCAACTCGCCCGGCGCCACACCGTCGGGCGGGTCGATCACCGCGCATACCGGGTTCGCCGCCATTCCGGTCCGCTATGCGCTCGATCGTCACGCCTGGGTCGAGGCTGCTGCGATTCCGCCGATGCAGACGACGTTCAAACAGGCGGAGGCCATCGTCGCGTTCGGCCGATGCTTGGGCGCCGCGCGGACTGGCAATCTCGGCCAGGCGAAGGAAGAACTCGCCCACATCACCAGGCTGGGGCAGGCGCTCGCGGCGGAGGGCGATCCGTACTGGGCCGAGCAGGTCGGTATTCAAGAGGCGGCGGCGAGCGCGTGGATCGCTCTCGCGGAAAAAGACACGGTCCGTGCGCTGGCCGCGATGGGGGATGCCGCGAGCCGCGAAGATCGATCCGAGAAGCACGTGGCCATGGAGAATCGGTTGTCGCCCATGCGTGAACTACTGGCCGAGATGCTGCTCGAGGCAGGGCGGCCGGCAGACGCGCTGCGCGAGTTCGAGCGATCGCTGCAGACCATCCCAGGGCGGTTTCGATCGATTGCTGGCGCTGCCGACGCCGCAGCCCGATTGGGGAACCGTGCGGCCGCTACGATGTACTACCGTCAGCTGATCGCGTTGACGTCCGAGGCCGACAGCGACCGCCCGTCGATCGCCGCGGCGCGCGCGTATCTCAAACAGTAGCGTCTCATTGTTGACCGCTGGCGATCTTTGCTTGATTAATCGTTGTTGATTGTTGATTTCCGTTTGTCGATTGAAACGCCGGTCGTCGTTAGACCGCGAACGAATCACCAATCGACAATCTCCAATCATCAACGAATCGATAATCAAAGATCCCCAATTCAACAATGGTTTATCGTTCGAGCGCCTGATACACCAGCGTGGGGAACACCGTCCTGATGTCTGTCGTGTTCGGGAGCAGCTGAATCATCAACACCATCACGAGCTTCGCCTCGGGATCGACGCGATAGACCGTGCCGTACGCACCGCCCCAGCCGAAGGCACCCTCTGAATCCATGCCGTTGGCGCCATACCGATCCGTTGTTTCGAAGCCGAGGCCGAATCCGAGCCCGGTGCTCGAGTGCAGCGTGCCGACCTGGTTCGTGGTCATGAGCTTGACTGTGCGCGGTGCCAGGATGCGGACGCCATCGAGTTCGCCGCCGCGGCGAATCATCTCGAGGAACCGGACGTAGTCGCGTGCCGTCGAGAGTAGACCCGCGCCGCCGGAGAAGCTGCGGCGTGGGCCGTCGATGTAGTTGCCCTGTCCACGCGGCCCATCGGGCGCTCGCCTGATCAGCGCGTCATCGCCACTCGCGTACACCGCTGCGAGACGGCTGCGCTGCGCCGCGGGCAGGAAGAACTGCGTGTCCGTCATCCGGAGCGGCTCGGTAATCCGCGTCTTGACGAAGACGTCGAGCGACATGCCCGACACCCGTTCGACGATACAGCCCAGGATGTCGGTGTTGTAGCCGTACACCCACTGCTCGCCAGGCTGCGCGACGAAGGGCAAGGTGGCGAGGCGCTCAATGGTGGCGCACACGGGCTCGTCCTTGTCGGCGGTGTACCACCCGAGGCCCGCGGCCGGGCCGAGACCCTTGGCTTCATACTGCGACGCGATTGCCGGCTCGGTGCCGTAAGAGATTCCTGAGGTGTGCGTCAGGAGATCGCGGATCGTAATCGCGCGTTTCGCCGGCACGATCGAGCCACCGCTTTCGACGGTCGTCTTGGCGAACTGCGGAATCACACGGCTGACGGGGTCGGTGAGCGTGAGCTTGCCTTCTTCGACGAGCGACAGGATCGCGGTGCTCGTGATGGCTTTCGTCTGCGACGCGATGCGGAAGATGGTGTCGGTCGTCATCCGTCGTCCGGCTTCCTTGTCGCTCCACCCGACGGCACGCTCGTACACCGGCTCGCCGTCGCGGAGCACAAGTGCCACGGCACCACCGATGCGGTTGTCGTCGACATATCGCTGCAACGCGCGATCGATGCGCTCGACGCGTTCCGCCGGAAGTAGCCCCTTCGAGGAGACTGCCGTGCGTGGCTTCGCAGTCTGCGCCGTGAGCGCCGCCGTCGCGGCGATGAACGCGGCGAAGGCAAGCCATGTGAACACAGTCTTCAGTCGCATCGTGTACTCCTCGGGAGCGAAATCATGCGGATTCTACCTCGTGGCGCTTTCGCGACCCACGCGGTGGATGATCGCCCCGATGGGTTTCGCGCCCTTCGAGATTGCTCTCATCTCGCCTACAATCAGCTGGCCGCACATCGAGCCCTCGCCAGGCACGCCGCCGCAGAGAGGAGAGCGACATGACACGCTCGATAGCAGGAGTGGCGATCATCGTGACGCTGGGGTCGGCGACGATCGCCGCACAGTGGCCGAAGTATCAGGCGCCCGGCGTGCCGCGCGATGCGGAGCAGCGCGTTCGCATGGACGCTCCGGCACCGCGCACGGCCGACGGCAAGCCTGACTTCTCCGGCAATTGGATCCGGTTCAGGGGCGAGGGCGCATTCAATCCGCCGGAGCTCGCCGGCCTGACTCGCAACCAGGGCGCGGCCGCGCCGACACCAGCGCCGCCCGCGGATCCGGACTCGCCCCCGATTGCCGCGTTCTGGGAGATGGGCGCCAACGTTCCGGGCGGCCTTCCGATGACGCCATGGGCCTCCGAGCTGAAGAAAGAGCGCATGGCGTTGAATGACAAAGACAACCCCGACGCCAATTGCCTGCCGATGGGCCTGACGCAGTTTCACACGCATGGGCAGCCGCGCAAGATCGTGCAGAACTCGAGCGTGATCGCGATCATGTACGAGGCGAATTACGGACTGCGCTACATCTACATCGACGGGCGGACGCTGCCGGCTCAAGGCAGCGTGCAGCCGTTCTGGTATGGCTATTCGGTGGGCCGATGGGAAGGCGACACGCTCGTGGTCGAGACGAACAATTTGCGCGGAGCGGAGACCAGCCCGCACGATGGTTGGCTCGACGTGCGTGGCAGCCCCTATTCGGAACAAGCCAGATTCACCGAACGCATTCGGCGGCCGACCTTCGGCAAGCTCGAAATCGACGTCACACTCGAGGACTCGAAGGCGTACACCAAGCCATTCACCGTTCGCATCAATCAGCAGATCGCACCCGACGACGAGCTGATTGAATTCATCTGCAACGAGAACCAGCAGTTTCGCCGGCGTGTGAAAATCGATTGAGTGCCGGCTGGTAGCGATCCAAGTGCGCGGTGCGCCCAAATGATCTTGAGCGTCTGGCTGTCGAGCAATTGCCCTTGGACAGAGATGCAGGTCGCGTCATCCCAGTCTGACTCGGGTTCGCTCTCTCGCTACCTTGTTGGATGGATAGCACACGAAAGACCAGCCGCCCTGCTGCATTGATGGTCAGACGTGAGGTTCGGTGGCGGAGGCGAAGGAAGCTCGTTGTCACACGTACGAGTAGGTTATCGACGCAACAACGCTGCGGCGTCATTTGATCGCCGGTCGATCGTTCTGAATCGGACGATGGGGACGGTCCTGCTGATCGAGTGCATCGTTGCGGAAGATACGACGCCAAGCTGGACGAAGATGCTCGATCTCCAAATGCTGACGCTGCTGTCGGGAAAAGAGCGCACCGAGAAAGAGTATTCGGAAATGCTCCGAACGGCCGGCTTCCGCCTGGATCACGTGATCGATGTCGGGATGTCGACTTCGATCATGGATTCAGTGGCGGTTTAAGGAGATTACCGTGTGTGCGCAGACGGCCATACCCTTGCGCGACAGCAGGACCAACGCCGCTGCGATCGCAGCCCCGAGCGCGATGTCGGTCAGAAGAACAAACCATACCGGCTGCGCGGTGTAATACGCCGCCTCACCCGGCTCGAGATCGTAGGGCCTGCCGGCCTGCGCCATCATGATGGTATAGGCCCGCCGTTCCACAGTAGTACGACGACGGCGACAACCCGAAGCTGCCAGGGCGCCTTGCGCTCTGGTGTAAGCACAGTTGACACGATTCACCGTTACACATGCTGCTGGCGCATTAGTAACGCCGGCCGTCAATTGCGCAGCGACGCACCCCGAGATGGTCGATCAGAACGACGTCGACGCTTACGTTGAAACTTCGACGCTTACGTTGAGCGGCGGTGCCAGCGATTCTGCGCCGCCCGCCGCCGGCCTTCACGAATAGGTAGGCAACAACTGTGACTCAGCTTTAGCGAGGTACACAATTTGGAAGGCCCACGCATTCCTTGACCGCGAGAGCACCGGAGCAAAGAGTCGCCGCGGTTCGCGCACTGCCGCGAATTGCGGTCGAATTCTCGACTGGCTTGGAAAGGATTGCGCATGTCTCAGCAGCCGAACGCACCATTCCTACAGACCCGCCGGAAGTTTCTACAAAGCGCGACAGCGATAGGAGGAGGAGCGCTCGCATTTGGTGCCCTCGGAGTTGAGCCCACCTTCTCTCAGCAACCGGTTTTGCCGCCGCCTGACGCGTCAGGCATCGAGCACATTGTCGTCCTGATGATGGAGAATCGATCTTTCGATCACATGCTCGGCTGGCTCGACGGCGCCGACGGACGACAACGCGGACTGCGTTTCGCCGATCGGGCCGGAGCCCTCCACCGAACGTACAACCTGGCGCCGGACTTTCAGGGTTGCGGCCATGCCGATCCTGATCACTCGTACGAAGGCGGGCGCATCGAATACGACGGCGGAGCCTGTGACGGATGGCTGCGGGCTGGCGACAACGACGAGTTTGCGATCGGCTTCTATGTCAAGAAAGACCTGCCGTTCTTTGCCGGCGCCGCGACGCAGTGGACCGCCTGCGATCGGTATTTTTCCGCAAAGATGGCGGGGACATTCGCCAATCGCGTGTATCAGCATGCTGCACAGACGGACCGGCTCGAGAACACGTTCGAGCTGAGCGCGTTACCCACGATCTGGGATCGAATTGCCGCGGCCGGTCTCGAGGGGCGCTACTACTTCAGCGACGTTCCATTCCTCGCACTGTGGGGAGGCAAGTACGTCGGCATCGCGCGCAGTATCGAACAGTTCTTCGTCGACGCGGCCGCGGGTCAGCTGCCTCACGTCTCCTTCGTCGAGCCGCGTTTTGCCGGTGAGCAGGCCGGTCTGTCGAACGACGACCATCCATTCGCAGATCTCCGAAACGGTCAGGCGTTCATGAATCTGGTGTATGAGGCGGTGACGAACAGCCCGAACTGGCGGAATACCGTGTTCGTCATCAACTACGACGAGTGGGGTGGTTTCTTCGACCACGTGCCGCCGCCCATTCTGCCCGTACCAGCGGCCGATCCGCTCCGAGGCGACAACGATGGCCTTCTGGGCTTTCGCACGCCGTGCCTGGTGATTTCGCCATTTGCGCAACGCGAACACGTCTCTCACGTCGTGCTCGATCACACGTCAGTCCTGAAGATGATCGAATGGCGATGGAACCTGCCCCCGCTGACGGTGCGAGACGAAGGGGCCAACAATCTCGCGGCCGTACTCGATTTCGCCGCGCCAAACCTCAAGGCCAAACAGTTCTCGGTGCCGGCAGGGCCATTCGGGCAGCTCTGCCTGCCTGGTGTAGCGCCACAGACGGATGCAGAATTGCTACCGCTCCTGAACATGGCTGCTCAATTCGGCTGGCCCGTGCATCTGCCTCTGCTCGCGTGATGCCGGCCGGGTGAGGGCACGCGCAAGGGACGGAGGACTCAGGAACTTCTGCTGGATTAGAATCGCGCTGACTCCGGCGTGCGGGTCCCGTGGACCCCATTGTTCGGCACAGAAAGGTGAATCACATGCGTGTCGTAGGACTGACGACAACACTGTGCGCACTGCTCCTGGCGCAGACCGCTTTCGCGCAGGAGTGGACCGAGTACGTGAACAAGGTGGACCGCTTCTCGGTTCCAGCACCCGGTGAACCCACCACGACAGATATCACGTGGGACTCCGAGTACGGGGCGAAATTCCCTGGGCACGTGTACAGATGGAATCAGGGATCCGACCGCTATACCGTGACCGTCGTGGACTATTCCGACGCCGAACGCATACATGCTGCCATCAAGCACGAGGCGTACGTCGGCGGTGTGGGCTACTGGGTCATCGACATCGCGGCGTCGATCGCGCAAGCCGCGAGGCAGTATCGCGAGAAGCCCGGCGTGAAAGTGACATATGACGCGTTTCATTACGTCAATCTGATCACCGGGCACATGCTGCAGCTGACCAACCCCGATGAGTCACGTTCATACGTCGCCATCTATCTTCATGAGAATCGCCTCTACATCCTGGATGCCACGGTCGGAAAGGGGCAGCCGCCGCCGCTCATTTTCCAGCAGTCGTTTGCGATGCTCGGCCCGGATGGCAACTCCATCCGTTATCAGAGTCTCTATTACAATCGCTTTCCGGAACGACAGCTCGGAGGCCGTGGCCGCGGCGCTGGTGGCGGCGGAACCGCTGGCGCAGGTGCAGGTGGCGCACAACCTCAGGGCGGTCAACAGGGTCGAGAGTAGTGACCAGTCGGGTGTGTCGGCTCAAGGAGTGGTTGTCAGGTTTTTCAATCGGCCGAGCGCGCGTCAACGAGGAGATTGAGATATGCGATTCACGCTGGGACTCGCGGCCATCTGCGCCATTGCGCTGACCGTGCCGACCGCGGCGCACCATTCCCACGGCAACTATACCGACGGGACCATCGACATCGAAGGCGTCGTCAAGCAGGTCGTTCTCGTCGTCCCGCATTCATACGTGTATATCGACGTCAAGAAAGGCACGGAGACGGAGACCTGGGTGCTCGAAGCGACGAGCCGTACCGGTCTGGAACGGATCGGCGTCACGCGCGACTATCTCAAAGTCGGCGATGCAATCAAGGCGCGCTGCCATCAATTGCGTGATGGCTCCAACGGCTGCCTGCTCGGATTCCTGAAGGGTCCGGATGGCGTCGTGAAGAACTGGGACGGCGACACCGGACCAGTGCCGAGTCTCTGAAGCTACTTGAGCATCACCACGACGACATCGTAGGGCACTTTGCCCACGTTGAGGAACTGATGCGGCGCGTTCTTCGGCACGTAGAATGTCGTCCCGGGCTCTATTCGGCCGGCCGTCTTCTGACCGCTGATCACCACCTCCAGATCGCCGGGCGTGACCTGGATGGCGATCTGGTCGTTGGGGACGACCTGCAGCGTCTCGCGGAAGCCGGCAGGCACGGAGAGCCGCTGTATGCGTACGCGGTCGTTTTCGACAAGCAACTTGGACGCAAATGCCGGCCCCGCAGGCGCCTGGGCACGTGCCGTCACGATGAACGGCACGATCAGCATTCCCACAACC
>JBKPNV010000326.1:0-8715 GCA_046732795.1 Acidobacteriota bacterium | reverse complement strand
TAGACGCCCGTCACCGGTTCGACGACGCGCAGGTTACGCGGCACCGGTACGCCGAGGGCCTGCGCGGCGCCCACGACGACGACTCCGCCTGTAATGGCGGTCAGCACATGCCGGACCCGCGAGTCTTTCGACGCATTGGTGACACAGCGAAGCGCCCACCACAGTGGCAGGTAGATGATGAGCGGTACTAATGAGACGCCCGCAATGGTGGCTGCCACCAGCCACGGCTTCGCCACAGACGACAGCATTGCACCCACGCTCGGCAGATTTCGGAGATCCCAATACAGATTGATGTCACGACCATAGAGCGATCGGGCGGTCACGTCCTCGTAGCGCCCGATCACGAGGAGGACCCAGATCGCAGCGAGAATCCGCACGGCCAGCGGCGAGGGCGTCCGGAACCAGCGGGCGGCCACGATGATGGCCAGCACGCAGAGCGCTACCTCGATAGACAGCGCCGCACTCAACTGGACCGACAGCGTTGGCCAGACGTTTTCGAACGTCAGCGACGCATTCAGCAGCGCGAGAGCGCCCGCCAGCATGGCCCACTGCAGGGCCGCCTTCACGCTGCCATCCTTCCACAACACACTTCGAGGGCTGGAGACAATCTCATGCGATCCGAATATGACGCGGAGTCAGGTAATGTAGCACCTGATGGCGCCCGTGCGGCACGCACCAACCGCGACCAGCTTCACCTGCAACGCCTGGTGGTCTGGTGACGAGAGCGCGGTGCGCGTACGCCTGGAGGGCCACGACGCCAACGACAAGATCGCGTATGTCATCCGAACCCGGAAAACATTCTGGGAAATCGATCAGCTCGAGTACATCGCGATGGTAGGACCGAGTGGCGGGATCTACCTCGACGTGGGCAGCAATATCGGCAACCACGCCGTGTTTTTCGGCCGTTTCTGCGCCGATCACGTCGTGGCGATTGAGCCCAACCCCCGCCTGCATCCGATTCTGCGGCGCAACATCGATGCGAACGACCTGGGAGGGCGGACCACCGTCGTGCCCGTGGGCATCAGCGATACCGACGTGGTCGGCGCAATGGCGTTGCGCGACGAACACGGCGGCAACATCGGCGCGAGCCACATCGTACCTGGGCAGGCAGCGGCAGCCGCGGGCGAGCGCGTTGAGCTTCGGCGTCTCGATGACCTGATGGCTGAACTCGCGCCCTCGTTGCCGTCCCTTCCGGTGACGTTTCTCAAGATTGATGTCGAAGGCATGGAGATGGGAGTGCTCCGCAGCGCGCCGACGCTCCTGCGCGAGTATCAGCCACAGATTTTCATCGAGCTGATCACAGACGATGCGCTCGAAGAGGCCACGTCTGTGCTGCGCAAGTTCGGATACACATCGGTGGACCATCTCGGCAGCCCTCCGTCGTATCACTTCATCGTGCCGGGGCGGCACACGCTCCGCGCCAACAAATGGCACGGTGGCAGCCATCACGCGCACTCGGTCCATATGGTGGAGGAAGAACTGGCAGCGGTTACATCGCCGGAGGCGGTGGTTATCGTCGCCGACCTCGACGAGGGAGGGTTCGGTCGGTCGATTGCCGGACGAGTTCGCCTCCCCTTCGTCGAGAAGCAGGGCCAGTACTTCGGTCCGCCCGCCGACGATGCCCACGCTATCGCTGAGCTCACACGGCTGCGCACCGCCGGCGCCACCCATTTCGCGTTGCTGTGGCCGGCCTTCTGGTTCTTCGACACGTATCCGCTCTTCGAACAGCACCTGAGGCGGGTCCATCGATGCGTGCTCGAGAACGCGCGCGCCGTCGTCTTCGAACTGGGGTAGGACCCAGGCGCCAGTCGAGGTATATTGCGCAAATCCGTGTAGATTTTTCTCAGATACACACCACCGTCGTCCACTTTAATGCTCGTTTCGATCAATATCGTCGCGCCTCGGTTAGGGCCGGACCGGTGCGCCGGTTGCCATGTTGTTCGAGATCACGGGAGAATCACCCAAGACCTGAGAGCCGCAGCGACGTCGACTGCTGCCGACCTTGCGCATGGCGCGATCGTTGCTCCATCGTAGCTGCGCCTCAGCTATCGGTATCGCCGTCACAACGGGTGCGCCAAGAACAATCACTGCGAACAGAGAAATCGCGTCACATGCACCCACAGACGGCCGGCAAATTCATCGAGATAGGAGGCGAGCGCTTCCTCGTCAAGGGGGTCTCCTACGGGACCTTCGCGCCGAGCGAGCGCAACGGCAATTTCCCGCCGTTGCAGCAGGTCCGGGCGGATTTCGCCTTCATGGCACGGTCCGGGTTCAACACCGTCCGCACCTATACGGCCCCTTCGCTGGCGTTGCTCGACGAGGCGGCGCGGTGCGGTCTCCGCGTCATCATTGGTCTGCCCTGGTCGCAGCACGTGGCGTTCCTGGACGACGCGCGATTGACGCGCGATATCCGGCGCGAGATCACTGCACACGTCAGGATGCTTGGTTCGCATCCTGCAGCGTTGCTCTTCGCCGTCGGCAACGAGATTCCGCCGTCCGTCGTGCGATGGCACGGGCAGAGACGCGTGACGCGCTTCCTGGAGGACCTCTGTGCCGAGGCCAGGTCCGCATCGCCAGAGAGCCTGCTCACATACGTGAACTACCCGCCGACCGAGTATCTCGAGCTCGACTGCTTCGATGTCTGCGCGTTCAACGTCTACCTGCACCGCGAAGCCGACCTGCGTGCGTATCTGGCGAGATTGCAGCAGTTGGCCGGCGCGCGTCCGCTGCTGCTCGCAGAGGCAGGGGCCGACAGCATCCGCGAGGGGATTGACGGGCAGGCCGCGATTACGGCGATGCACATCCGCGCGGCGTTCGAGGAAGGACTCTGCGGCGCGGTCGCATTCTCGTGGACCGACGAGTGGTGGCGTGGAGGCAGTCAGATCGAGGATTGGGCCTTCGGCCTGGTCGATTCAGATCGGCGCCCGAAACCGGCGTTGGCGGAGGTCAGCGCGGCATTTGCCTCGGCGCCGTTTTCGGAAGCCAGCGTCCGAACGTGGCCCAAGGTCTCGGTTGTCGTCTGCGCCTACAACGCCGCCGACACCCTCGATGACTGCCTGGACTCGCTGGGACGCCTCAACTATCCCGACTTCGAAGTCATCGTCGTCAACGACGGCTCTCGTGATGCGACGGGTGACATCGCGCGGCGATACCCCGTGCGCCTCATCGAGACACCCAACGGGGGGCTGAGCGCGGCGAGGAACATCGGCCTCTCGGCTGCAACCGGTGAGATCGTCGCTTATACCGACGCCGACGTGCGCGCCGATCGCGACTGGCTCACCTATCTCGTGCAACCCTTCCTGACTTCCGATGTCGTGGGCTCCGGTGGCCCCAACATCGTGCCGCCGGACGATCCATTCGTGGCGCAATGCGTCGCGCGCGCTCCGGGCGGACCGACGCAGGTGCTGCTCGACGATCGAATCGCCGAGCATGTGCCCGGTTGCAACATGGCTTTCCGCCGGGAAGCGCTCCTCGCCATCAACGGATTCAATCCGGTTTATCTCCGCGCCGGTGACGACGTGGACATCTGCTGGCGGCTGCAGGCGAAGAAGCAACGGATTGGCTTCTCACCGTCGGCGCTCGTCTGGCACCATCATCGACCGTCGATCAAAGCGTACTGGCGACAGCAGGTCGGGTACGGTGAGGGCGAGGCGTGGCTCGACGCCCATCACCCCGAGAAGTTCGCACACGGCATCATGCTGTGGCAAGGGCGGATCTACAGCCCTTTGCCGTTCATCCGTTCGCTCTCGCGGCGCCGCGTCAACAGCGGCGTCTGGGGAACGGCGCCGTTTCCGTCCGTCTACTCCACGAGCGTGCATCCGGCGCAACTGCTGCCGCATTCGCCGGCGTGGCAGGGGCTCTCCACGCTCGCTCTCGTTGCCGGCGCAGCCACGTTCGTCAGCGGCCATATCGGGTTGACCGTGCTGTTGCTTCTGGCGGGCGTTCTCGGCTGGTTCACGACCATTGCGCGCTGCTTGAGGTTTGGCTGGCGCTCGGATCTTCGTGGCGTTGCGAGCGTGCATGGCGTCTTCAGTCGCATTTCGCATCGGCTGCTGATCGCGTGGCTGCACTTCCTTCAGCCGCTGGCGCGTTTTGCGGGACGCATCCGCGGGAAGTGGTCGCCCCCGCAGACGATCGACCCGGCGCGGGCGAGGCGTCTGGTTTGGAAGGCTCCGGTTGCGAGGCTGTCCGACATGCTTGCGTCGGCGCGTCTCCTGATCGGCGGCGCGCCTCAGGAGCGCTTCTGGAGTGAGACGTGGACGTCGCCAGATGCGCTGCTCACCGAACTGACCGGCCAGCTGCGCGCGGCGCGCCCGGCGCGCGCCGTCCAGGTCGACGATGGGCTTCGCGCAGACCGCGACTTGAGCGTCGGCGTGGGCAAATGGGGATGGCTGGATGTGCGTTCGCTGATCGAGGAGCATGGCGGCTCACGCTGCCTCTTGCGCCTCGGGCTTCGCCTTCGTCTGACGATGCTGGGAATTGCGCTGGCGCTGAGCCTGCTGCTCGCCTTGCTTGTCGCGCGCACACTGATGCTCGTCCAATGGCCGTGGGGCAGCATCGGCGTCGCTGTCGCGGTCGCCCTCGCCGTCGGCCGCGCGGCGTGGCAGACGAGCTCAGTGGTCTCCGCCACGAGGGCGGCGGTCGAGCGGGCGGCATTGACGGTCGGGATGATGCCGGTTCGTCTGCGCATACGTCCGCGTCCGTCTCCGTCCTTCAGACCGCGCCTCGCATCGTTCGCTCGATATGCGCTGGCACCGGTGCTCCTGCTGCTCATCGTTGACGTCGTCGACAATGGCGCGTGGTTCTTGCGCGACGTCGGACCGTTGCCGGTCGCGCCGCGGATCGCTGCCGTCGCCACGGCGGAGGCGAGGGCTCTCTTCACGAGAATGCCGCAAATCGCGGGTGACATTGCGGTGGCCGGCAACGGCGAACTGCTGTTCGCCGATGCGCGCCGCGGAGTGATTCACCACTTTGCCATGGGATCGCTGAACGACCCGACTGGGATGACGGCCACCATCAGCGATACCGACGATCAGGACGATCAGCAGGTCCTGTCCTCCGATTGGCGCGTCTATTCGCCAACGGCAGTTGCCAGCGGACCTGACGGCGATGTGTACGTCGCTGACGCTCGCAGCAACCGCGTCAGTCGGATTCACGGCGACTCTGGCGAGATCGTGACGCTCGCCGGGTCGGGCGAGGCTACGTTCGACGGTGACATGAAGCCAGCTGGGCTCGCGGCTCTCAACATGCCGAATGGCATTGCCGTAGGTGCGAACGGGAACATCTACATTGCCGACTCCGGCAACAATCGCATCCGCATGGTCTCTGCGGCCACCGGCCTGATTCACACAATCGCCGGAACGGGCGAAGCCGGTCCGCCCGACGCCGATGACTTTGCGCTCGGCGACGGCGGCCCGGCGAAGGATGCGCTCCTCAACGCGCCGATGGATGTCGCGGTGGGGCCTGGAGGTGACATCTACGTCGCCGATATGGGGCATCATCGTGTTCGCGTGATCGACGGTGCCACCGGGATTATCACGACCATCGCCGGCGATGGCATTCCCCGTTCGTCCGGAGACGGCGGCCCGGCCCGCGGTGCGAGCCTCGCAGGTCCAGTCGGCCTCGCGTTGTCGTCGTCGAAGCGGCAGACGACTGTTTTCGTGGCTGAGTATCTGGGCGGCAACGTTCGGGTGATCACACGCGGCGGCAGTATCTCCACCGTGCGTGCAAACGGACGGTTCAGGTCAGCGTCGCGCCTCGCGTATCTGCGCGGAGGATGGCTCTACGTCATGGATGAAAGAGGGGCGGTGACCCTCGTCAACACCTCTCGCGGCCAGCCCGTCCAGGTTGCGGCTGTGATGACGCGCGGTCAACGTCACGAGGTGGTCTCACCTGTGCCGGGTCAGCCAATCCATTAATGTCTCTTACAGCCTGGACCTGGTCATGCCTGCGGCCCTATCGCGGCCGCGTCGCCGTCCTGACCACGATAGCGGTTACGAACGTCGGACTCGGCGTGCTCGCGCCCTGGCCCCTGAAGCTGGTGGTGGACAACGTCCTCGAGGGGCGGCCCTTGCCAGGTGTGCTCGACCGCATTGGCGTCGCACTGGCCGGCGACAGCCGCGCGGCGCTTCTCGTGTGGGTCGTGTGCGGAGGGCTGTTGCTCCAGGTCCTGACGCAGACGCTCTCGATGATCAACGTGCAGGTGCAGGTCGACACCGGGCAGCGGCTCGTCTACGCACTGCGGGCGCGGCTGCTGGCGCACCTGCAGGCCCTGGGGCTACGCCATCACGTCGTCACGCGGACTGCCGATTCGGTGTACCGCCTGGAAGCCGACGCCTATTGCGTGCACGACCTGGTGATGAGCGGACTGCTCAACCTGCTCGTGTCGGTGCTGACGCTGACGGCGATGTTCCTGATCCTGCTTCGGCTGGATGCGCCGCTGGCGCTCCTGTCGCTCGCGGTCGTTCCGTTGCTCTATGCGTGTCTTCGCTACTACTCGACCCAGATGGTGAACCGCGCTCAGCAGGTGAAGGAGCTCGAGTCGAGGCTCGTCGATCGGGTGTACGAGATCCTGTCCGGCATCAAGGTGGTCAAGAGCTTCGCCCGCGAGCCGCACGAGCTCGAGCGGTTCGCCGACGTCGGACGGGAGACGATGTCCGCGCGGCTGCGCTATACGTGGCAGGAGTCGCTGTTCACGTGGGTCGTGGGCGCGATCACCTTGAGTGGCACGGCCGTCGTGCTCGCGGTCGGCGGGCTGCACGTCCTTCGCGGTGATCTCTCGGTCGGCGGGTTGCTGGTGGTGATTGCCTATCTGGCCTCCGTGTACGGCCCTCTCTCGTCGATTGCGTACACGACGGGAAAGCTGCAGAACGCGGTAGCGAGCTCGCGACGCGTGCGCGAAGTGCTCGCCCTCGTCCCCGAGACGCTCGATCGGCCGGACGCGATCGACGCGTCATCGATCGCCGGCGAGATCCGGTTCGATCATGTGAGCTTTGCCTACGAGGAAGGGCGGCCGGTTCTTCACGATGTCAGTTTCATCGCGCGCCCGGGTGAGATGGTGGCGCTCGTCGGCCTGACCGGCGCCGGGAAGTCCACGCTGGCCAGCCTGGTTCCGCGGTTTTACGAGCCCCAGCAGGGCCGCGTGCTCATCGACGGCATCGACGTGTCGCAGTATCGGCTGCGCGGGCTGCGCGAGCGTATCGCGATCGTGCTGCAGGACGCGATGCTGTTCGGCGGCACGGTCGCGGAGAATCTGCGTTACGGCCGGCTGAATGCGACCGCCGACGACGTGCAGAAGGCCGCCAGCGCCGCGCATGCGCACGACTTCATCATGCGGCTCCCGGGCGGCTACGACACGCCGCTCGCGCAGGCGGGCGCCAGCCTGTCTGGCGGCGAACGTCAGCGCCTCAGCATCGCGCGTGCGTTGCTGAAGGACGCGCCGATCCTGATCCTCGACGAGCCGACATCGTCACTCGATGCAATCTCAGAGGCCGCCGTCTTCGATGCATTCCGCCGCCTGCGTCAGGGCCGCACCACGCTCGTCATCGCCCACCGCTTATCCACCGTGCAAGACGCCGATCGCATTCTCGTCCTTCACGAGGGCCGCATCGCGGCGCAGGGTACGCACGCCGAGCTGTTGTCGTCGAATCAGCTGTACCGTCGAATGTGCGCGCGTCTCAGCATCGGTAAGCCGCTGGACGATCGCGACGACGCGCCCGACGTCCTGGAGCCGGCGATCTAAATCGAGCCGACATATGAAGATCCTCGTCGCCGGCATCATCGCCCGCTATCCTTTCGGCGGCGTGACCTGGTGCTCCCTGATGTACCTGCTGGGACTGCGCGCCCTCGGCCACGAAGTCATGTACATCGAGGATACCGGGGAGTGCATCTACGATCCCGAGCAGAACACCAGAAGTGAGGATCCATCCTACGGCACTCGCTACATCAACGATGCGCTGGCGCCGTTCGGCCTCGGCGATCGGTGGTCCTTCGTCAACTTCAACGGCGATTATCACGGTGTCTCGCGCGAGGGCGTCCGCGCCTTCTGCGCCAACGCCGACCTGTTCGTGAACCTGTCCGGCGGTTCGTGGTTCTGGCGTGACGAGTACGCGAAGATCCCGCGCCGCGTCTTCATAGATTCCGATCCGGTGTTCACGCAGCTGGCGATCGCCAAAGCCGAAGGCTGGTACGTCGACTTTTTCAAGACCTTCGATCACCTCTTCACGTTCGGCGCCAACATCGGTACGCCGGCGAGCGCCACGCCCACTGGTGGCTTCACGTGGCACAAGACCTGGCAGCCCGTGGTCACCGAGCTGTGGCACAGCGATGCGCCGCCCGTGCGCGATCGTTTCACGACGGTGATGACGTGGAAGATCGAAAGCTTCACCGATGTCGATGGCAACAAAGACAAAGAGTTCATCAAGTTCATCGACCTGCCACGGCGGACGCCGCACCGCTTCGAGCTGGCGGTCAACGGTCCCCAGGGGCTCCTGCGCGAGCACGGCTGGGACACGGTGAACGCGATGAGTGTGTCGAGATCGCTCTGGGATTACCGCACCTTCATCCAGGGCTCGCGCGCCGAGTTCGGCGTGGCCAAGCACGCCTACGTAGACAGCTGTTCGGGCTGGTTCAGCGATCGGACCGAGTGTTACCTCGCCGCTGGCCGTCCGGCACTCGTGCAGGATACGGGCTGGAGCGCCCATCTCCCGACGGGCG
>JBKPNV010000325.1:0-10966 GCA_046732795.1 Acidobacteriota bacterium | reverse complement strand
GCTTTCATGTGCGATCTGAAGGGCCGGCTGCTTGCGCAGATGCAGCGCTGCGTCGATGGGGGCATTTTTCCGACAACAGTTGGGGCGGACGTTGCCCTTCGCCTGATCTGGGCACCGATCCTTGGAATCGCGGCACTGCGCCTCTCCGAGCGGCTCAGGCCTGAGGATGCGGACAACTTGATCCTCGACGCGATAGATACAACGATTGCCGGTTTGCAGGCCGGGGCGCCAACCCATGCGCGGCGCTTGCCGCCATTCGGCCCGGCTTCTCAAGCGGACGTCGTGCACACGAGCTGAATTTCCGGAGTCCCTGACATAATGCGCGGAACGATCTACATAACCGTGCCTTTTTTGCTTGCGGCCATCGTCGGCTGCGGAACAGGCGTCAAAGGCGAATCATCGACGGCAGGCGAACGAGTTCCAGCCGTCGCCGTCAACAGCGCGACAGCCGTCGAGAAGCCCATTCGTCGATTCCTCGAGGTTACCGGCACACTTGCCGCACAGGAAGAAGCCGAAGTCGCAGCCGAAGTACAGGGGCGTGTTGTCGCAACACCCGTCGAACGAGGCACGCGCGTCGCCGAAGGTGACGCCCTGATCAGGATCGCCGCTGCCGAAATGGAGGCGCAGGCGGCGGAAGCCGAAGCAAACGCCGCGCAGATCGTGGGCCGGCTCGGGCTTGCCGACGGCTCGGAGTTCACCGTCGACAAAGTGCCCGAGGTGGCCAACGCGCGCGCCAATCTCGATCTGGCCGAAGGCGATTTCACACGCGCGCAGATGCTGTTCGATCGCAAGCTGCTGTCGAAGGCCGATTTCGATCAGCGCAGCGCCCAGGCAGAAGTCGCGCGGCGGCAGTACGACATCGCTCGCAATGGCGCGCTGCAGCAATACCAGGCACTGCTTGCCGCACGGGCGCGTTTGAGCCTTGCGAACAAGGCGCTCGCCGACACCGTGGTGCGCTCGCCGTTTGCGGGCGTGGTCGGTCAGCGTCTCGTCTCCGTCGGCGCCTACGTGACACGCGGCACAAAGGTCGCCTCGGTGATGCGCACGAATCCGCTGCGCGTCAACCTCACCGTCCCGCAGCAGTATTCAGCTGAAGTCGCGATCGGCCGTCCAGTCTCGCTCGCGGTGGATGTGGCGCCGGGCCGGACGTTCGCAGGGCACGTGCGGTACGTGTCGCCCGCTCTTCAATCGGACTCACGCACGCTCATCGTCGAAGCACTCGTCGGCAATGACGATGGAATGCTGAAGCCGGGATCGTTTGCAACTGCACGAATCGAGCAGGGTTCAGATCGTCCGGGTATCCTCGTGCCGAAAACGGCGGTGCGCACCGTCTCTGGCACGTCGCGGGTGTACGTAATCTCCGGCGAACGCGCCGAGGAACGTATCGTGACCGTCGGCCAGGCGGCTGACGATCTCCTCGAGATCACGACCGGCCTCAAGGCAGGCGAGAACGTAGCCACGACCAACGTCGAGAAGCTCTCCGACGGGGCTCACGTGACGGCTCAGAAATAGGTGCTCTCTCATGCAATGGCTCGCTGAGCTCTGCGTTCGTCGTCCTGTTTTTGCTTCCGTCCTCATCCTCTCGCTGACTGTCGTTGGCGCGTTTGCGTTCGGCCAACTGGGAGTCGACCGACTGCCGCAGGTGGACTTCCCGACTGTCGCCGTCACCACGCGCCTGCCGGGTGCGGCGCCGGAACAGGTCGAGAGCGAAGTCACCGACAAGATCGAAGAGGCCGTCAACACGATCAGCGGCATCGATCAGCTCAGCTCGAATTCTGCGGAAGGGATCTCGCAGGTCATCGTCCAGTTCCGGCTCGAAAAGAACGCCGACGTCGCCGCGCAGGAAGTCCGCGACCGCATCAACCGAATCCTGCCACTGCTGCCGCGCACGATCACCCAGCCGACCATCGAGAAGCAGGACCCTGACGCGGCACCTATTCTGACGATCGCAGTCACAGCGAAGAAACCCATCCGCGACGTCACCGAATACACAGACAAGGTCCTGCGCCGTCGTCTCGAGAGCACCGACGGCGTCGGACAGGTGCTCGTGCTCGGCGGGCGCAAGCGGCAAATCAACGTCTGGGTCGATGCTGATCGCCTGCACGCCTACAACCTGACGGTCAACGATGTGTCGCGCGCGCTGCAGGCGCAAAACGCCGACGTCCCCGGAGGTCGCATCGATCAGGGCCCGCAGTCGATCACGATGCGAACGCGCGGACGCGTGGACACACCCGATCAGTTCGGCACCCTCGTCCTGCGGCAGGTGGAAGGCCATCCGGTTCAAATCAACGACGTCGCTCGCGTGGACGACGGCGTGGCCGATGTCACGACCCTCGCCAACATCAACGGCGATCCCACGGTGCTTCTGCAGATCCGCAAGCAGTCGGGCACGAACACGGTGGAAGTCGTCAACAACGTCAAGGATCGGCTCGACGAACTGAAGCAGGCGCTGGCGCCCGGCTATGAGCTTCGAATCGTCCGCGACCAGGCGGAGTTCATCGAGGCGTCGTTCCGCAGCGTCGAGGAACATCTCGTCGTCGGTTCGTTCCTGGCGGCGTTTGTCGTCTTCCTCTTCCTCGGCAACTTCCGCTCGACGGTCATCGCTGCGATCTCCATCCCGACCTCGATCGTCGCTACGTTCGCGCTCGTCTGGTACATGGGCTTCACGTTGAACATGCTGACGATGCTGGCGCTCACGCTCGCCGTTGGCATTGTCATTGACGACGCCATTGTCGTGCTGGAGAACATCTATCGGTTCATCGAGGAGAAGGGCATGCCGCCGATGCAGGCGGCCGTCGAAGGCACGAAGGAGATCGGACTTGCCGTGCTGGCAACGACGCTGTCGCTTGTGGCGATCTTCGCGCCCGTCGGGTTCATGAGCGGCATGGTGGGCCGCTTCCTGAAAAGCTTCGGATTGACGATGGCGTTCGCCGTCATCGTGTCGCTTCTCGTCAGCTTCACACTGACGCCGACGATGTGCGCGCGGTGGCTGAAGGTGAAGCCACGCGAAGAAGACGAGTCACGTCACGTCCACGACTCGAAGCACTCCGTGATCTTTGGACCGATCGATCGGGTTTACACGCGGATGCTGGAGTGGTCCATGGCCCATCGGTGGGTCATCGCCACGCTCGCCGTGCTGGTGCTCTTCTCGAGCGTACCGATCTTCCGCGTTGTCAACGTCAACTTCACGCCGCAGGACGATCAGGCCGAGTTCGATGTCAGCCTGCGTGCGCCAGAGGGAACGAGTCTCGAAGCGACCGAGGTCCTCTCTAATCGTGTGGCAAGCGCCATTCGGGAGTTGCCAGAGGTTGTCTACACGATGGTCACGGTCGCGGGCGACTCGGCGGGAACGCTGAACACTGCCAATATCTACGTGCGGCTCAAGCCGATCGGCGAGCGCGAACGCGATCAATTCGTGCTCATGGACGAAGTCCGGAACAATATCCTGCCAAAGGTTTCGCCGGAAGGCGTGAAGACGGGACTCCAGGCACCCGGGATCGCTGGTGGTGGTGGCGGCGGTGGCGGGCAGGGTCAGGGCGACGTGCAGTTCGTGATGCAGGGACCCAGCCTCGCTGAACTCGAGCGTGCGAGCAACGCCCTCGCCGAGCGCGCGAAGAGCATCACCGGCCTTGTGGACGTGGACACCTCGCTGCGCGTTGGAAAACCCGAGATCTCGGTGCGCCTCGATCGGCCGAAGGCGGCGGACCTTGGTGTGCAGCTCTCTGACGCGGCGGAAGCGCTGCGCCTGCTCGTCGGCGGCGATCAGGTCACGACATACAACGAGGCTGGCGAGCAGTACGAAGTGCATCTGCGCGCCGAAGGTCGCAACCGCGACACCGAGGCCGCGATCGGGCAGCTCACCGTACCATCAACCCGGCTTGGGAGCGTACCGCTCGACAACATCGCGACCTTTGCCCACGGCGCCGCGCCGTCCGACATCCGTCGGCTCAATCGTCAGCGACAGGTCACGCTGTCGGCGAATATGCTGCCGGGCACATCGCAAGCCAGCGCGCAGCAGGAAGTGCTCGCGGCTGCGTCGCAGCTCGGGCTCGGGCCGGAGTATCGACTCGCGTTCGCCGGGCGTTCGCGCGAGCTCAATCGCACGGCGAGCGCGTTCCTCCAGGCGCTCGCGCTGTCGCTGATCTTCATGTATCTCGTGCTGGCGGCGCAGTTCGAATCGTGGCTCCATCCGGTCACGATTCTGCTGTCGCTTCCGTTGACACTGCCCTTCGCGCTCGTTTCCATCCTGATTTTCGGGCAGTCACTGAACATCTTCTCAGCGCTGGGGATGCTCGTGCTCTTCGGCGTCGTGAAGAAGAACTCGATTCTGCAGATTGACCACGCCAACCAACTCCGAGAAGCCGGACTCGACGCGCATCACGCGATCGTGCAAGCCAGCCGCGACCGCCTGCGGCCGATCCTGATGACGACGCTGGCGTTCGTGGCCGGTATGGTGCCGCTGGTCGTGACGCAGGGTGTGGGCTCTGCCACCAATCACGCGATCGGCTTCGTCGTGATCGGGGGTCAGACATTGGTGCTGGCGCTGACGCTCGTCGTCACACCGGTCACCTATTCGCTCTTCGAGGATGCGCGGACGAAGCAGGTCGTGGGTCGCAGCTTCAGCTGGATTCGATCCAAGTTGCCGCTTCCGAACCCAGTGACACCGGTTTAGGACAGCGAGGAGTCCCGCGACGATTGGCGACATCGCTGGAGTGAGCGACGGCAAGGTCGAACGGAACAACTCCCGACTCCAAGGGGCGTCATGGACCATGGGAGTTGGGAGTTGGCAGTTGCGCGTTGGAACCTGAGTTACTGCTTGACGTAAATCTCGCCAGCTTTACGGAATTCGACCGACTTCTCTTCCATTCCCGCCTGTCGTATCTGCTGCGTCAACTCCATGGAGCAGAACTTCGGGCCGCACATGGAGCAGAAGTGCGCAACCTTGGCGCCCTCGGCCGGCAGGCTCTCGTCGTGGTACGCGCGGGCGGTCACCGGATCCATCGCCAGGTTGAACTGATCCTCCCACCGGAATTCGAACCGTGCCTTCGAGAGCGCGTCGTCCCACGCCTGCGCACGGGGATGACCTTTGGCGAGATCGGCGGCGTGCGCGGCAATCTTGTACGCGATGACACCGGCCTTGACGTCGTCGCGATCGGGCAGGCCGAGGTGTTCCTTCGGCGTGACGTAACACAGCATTGCCGTGCCGTACCACCCGATCATCGCCGCGCCGATCGCAGAGGTGATGTGGTCATAGCCGGGAGCGACGTCGGTGGTCAGCGGTCCGAGCGTGTAAAAGGGCGCTTCACCGCACCATTCCATCTGCTTCTCGACGTTTTCCTTGATCAGATGCATCGGGATGTGGCCAGGGCCCTCGTTCATCACCTGCACGTCGTACTCCCACGCGATCCGCGTGAGCTCGCCCTGCGTTTTCAACTCCGCAAATTGCGGCTCGTCATTCGCATCCGCGATCGAACCCGGACGCAAACCGTCGCCCAGCGAGAAGGAGACATCGTAGGCGCGCATGATCTCGCAGATCTCGCGGAACCTTGTGTAGAGGAAATTCTCCTGGTGATGCGCCAGGCACCACTTCGCCAAGATCGATCCGCCGCGCGAGACGATACCGGTCACGCGCCGGGCCGTCATCGGGATGTAGCGGAGGAGCACGCCGGCGTGCACCGTGAAATAGTCGACGCCTTGCTCGCACTGCTCGATGAGCGTGTCGCGATAAATCTCCCACGTGAGATCTTCAGGCCGGCCACCGACCTTCTCGAGCGCCTGATAGATCGGCACGGTGCCGATGGGGACCGCCGAGTTGCGGATAATCCATTCCCGCGTTGCGTGGATGTTCTTGCCCGTCGACAGGTCCATGACGGTGTCGGCACCCCACAACGTGGCCCACTGGAGCTTCTCGACTTCGTCCTCGATCGACGAGCGCACAGCGGAGTTGCCGATGTTCGCATTGATCTTCACCAGGAAGTTGCGCCCGATGATCATCGGCTCCAACTCCAGGTGGTTGATGTTGGACGGAATGATGGCGCGGCCGCGCGCGACCTCGGCGCGGACGAATTCAGCCGGCAGCCCTTCACGCGCCGAGATGAATTCCATCTCGGGCGTCACCTGTCCGCGGCGGGCGTAATACAACTGCGTGCCGACGTGACCCGTCGCGCGCCGGGCCTCTATCCATGGCGCGCGCAATTTCGGCAGACCATTGCGGACATCGTGTCCCTGCGGCCCGCTGGTGTCGTAGAGCCGAATCGGGGGTTCCCCGCCGCTCAGCGCCACCTCCCGCATGGGAACGTCGAGCGACACAGACGCTCCGCCCGGTGTCAGCGTGGCCGTTCGTGTTTCAACGACCTTGCGAGAGTTGGGATAAGCCGAGGCGAAATCGATCATGAACGCGCTCCAGTCGGGCTGAAATCGGCTGGGCGGCAGCAGGGCGGATGATGGCCGCACTCCCTACGCCGGTCTCAACCGGGTCCGCCTTCGCACGAGGCTATGGCGAGACCCCGCCACAGCGTTTTGCGCGGAGGCGGGTCAGGTTCCAAGGGTCTCTCTCAATCCCGATTGGGATACCCCTGGCGGACTTGAGGAATTATACCTGCCGCGAACGGTAGATAATGTGCACATGCGGAAAGTTCTGCTGTCCAGCTTCATCGCCGTGGGCGTCATCGTGGTACATGCGCAAGCGCCAGCCACACCGGCCAAGCCACAACAGGGCACGAGCCAGCCAAATCCTGCACCGCCCCCAACGACACCCGCGCCGACGCAAAAGCCACCCGCGACAACGCCACCTGCAACGACACCACCTGCAACGACGCCACCTGCAACAACGCCGCCCGCAACGACGACTCCGGCTCCCGCGGCGCCGCGGCGCGCGCCCGCGACGAACAGTCGCGCCGGCATGGCGATCACGGTCACCGATCCCAAGGGATTGACCCTGGCGGGCATCCAGGTCAGCGTGACCGGAACCACGCCGAGGAGCGGAGAGACAGACGGAAGCGGAAACGTCAACTTCACCGGGCTGATGGCAGGAACCTACCGTCTCAGGTTCGATGGTGAAAAGTGGATCTCGTTCGAGCGGGAAGTCACGGTCCGCGCCGGGCAGGTGCTGGATGTCGACGTCGCGTTGAATCCTGCACCGGAACCGCCGCCGCCACCACCGCAACCGGCTCCGGCACCCGAGCCGGTTGCTCCGGCAACGCGAGTGGGACCAAAAGGCCAGCCGCAGACCATCGCCATTCTCGATTGGCTGGACAAGGAGTTCGTGGGACGGGATCCGCGCCGCGAATCAATCCTGTCGTGCAGCGGCAATGAGCGCGCAACGATCCTGCAGCTGAATGAGCCGATGCCACAACGTCTGTATGAAGAAGCCGACGTCGTGTACTACGTGCTCGGCGGCGAGGGAAGCGTCTCGCTGGATGGAAAGAACGCGCGAGTCGCAACCAACGGCTTCGTTTCCGTCCCGCGCGGCACGCCGCACAGCTTCGAGAAACGGGGCAACCGCCCGCTGATGTTGCTCGCAGTCCTCGGGGGCGAGCCCTGCGAGCGGGCCAAGTAGAAACATCGCCCTTGGTCCGTCATTTTTGGTGCTCGGTCCGTCGCTGGTCCGTTATCCGTTCTTCGCGTCGGCATCGAGGACAAGAACGAACCCAGGACTCAGTACGGACCCAGCACCAGGAACCAGAACCGAGGAGCAGACTTAACGAGGCCGCCCCTGCGAGTCTGCGTCGAAGGCGTACCCGACAAAGTCTGGTTTCTGGTCCGATCGCAACAGCAGCGTCGTGAACATGAACGACATCGCGTAGCGCCCGTCGGCAACCCGCGTCACGTTCAGCGGCTGCTGGTAGACGACATGCCAGTCCCAGATGTTGTCCCACACATCGATTCCAATCTCGATGAAATCGGGATATTTGCGCGTGGACATCAGCCACGTGCGTTGCTGCTCGCGCACGCGAGACACCCCCCGCCATCTCGATGAGTAGACCTGATCGAACTGCCGCTCGAAGGTTTCGCGGAGGCGATTGATTGCCGTCGTCGATTGCTCATCGTCAGCGGCGGCATCAGCCTCCGCAACGGGCGCCACCATCGACGCCAATCCCGCCACGAGTCCCCCACCCACGAGGTCACGCCGTTGCACCATATCGGCCTCCTGTCTCGTTACCGGGTCGCCACCAGCGTGGCGCGATATTCGTCCTGCGCGATGGTGCGGCTGCTGAACGGATATGGCTGAAGCTCGACGAGCGTGATCCGCACACCACCGTAGGTCGCGCTCGCCTGACTGGAGTCCCCCGTGTGCAATCCCAGCAGCGTCGACGCATCTGCGCCGGACGCACGAATCTGGACGAGCGCATCGCCACCCTGAATGCAGATCGCATCCGCCGGACACCGTGAATCACCAGTGACCCGAACGAACTGGAATCGCACATCGGTTTTATCGACGTCGGCACGTTCTCCGGGGGACAGCGTAAATCGCTGGTTCAGCGGGACTGTCGGTCCGGTTGGACTGTTTTCGTCACAGCCTGTGACAAACAGGAGACAAATCAGCAGCGTCGCGGCGCGCACGGCGGCGTCGACAGCCAAGAGCGTACCAGGCCCCAAAGCGGTCCGAATCACGGTTCGTAAACGAAAGAGAACGCTGTCGCGCCATCGCGAAGTCCCTTGCCGATGTCCAGCCTGAACACGCCGTCCAGCCCAGGCAAGCCGACGCGCAATCCGCCTCCGACGTCGACATCGCCTCTCATCTCGGCCACGGCCTGCCGATCGACGCGAGCGGCGTCGGCAAACAGCGCGGCCCCGATGTGAATCACGGATCGCACCGTCCACCACTGTCGAGCCTCGCCTGACACATACGCAATGCGTCGGCCCAGCCGATCGGACTGCAGCATCCCGTCGTCGACGATTGGATGCGCACGAAGAAGCGCCTCGCGCACCTTGCCCGTGTCGCCGGCAAACCAAAGATCAGGCGGGGTCGCGATTGTAGTTGCCGCGCCACCACCGCGTGCAATGAATACGGTCCCCTGCTGCCGCTCGGTCGAGCGCAGTCTGCCCGCGGCGCCGATCGACCCGAACCGTTGCTCACCCACCCAACTCGACCCGTCGACGTGAATCGTCATGCGATCGTGCGGCGAGGCGAGGCGAAGTCCTGCTGACGCAACGCCGTAGCTGCCGTAGTCCTTCCAGGCATCGACTCCCCAGCGAGCCGATACTCGCGCCCACGGCATGATCCAGTTCGATAGCGTCATACCGGCGCCAGCGCGACGCGAGAGCGGGAACGTGTCATCGGAAAACGGCTGCTGCTCGCCGAAAGCATCGACGCTCCAGAGACCACCCCAGGGAGCGGGCGCGATCATCTCGAGGTTCACGCGCGGCCTGCCCGGCCAGAATCGCCAACCGGCACTGAGCCGCTCTCCGCCTCCAGTCAATGCGCCGATCGACAGGCTGACTTCGCTTCGTGCCACGGCGACGAGACCCATCGAGGCGTAGCTCCACGGGTCGGTCGGTAGAAGCGGGCGCTCGACGATGTGTGCTCGCAACTCGGCCAGACCGCCGCGCGGCGCGAATTCGAGCCGTGTGCCCGTCGCGGACGGCAGCTCCTTCAATCGTCGGGCACTCAGTTCGAACAATCCCGGCGTGAGCAACGCCTGCGATGGGACGGCTAACAGACGTTCGACCACCTGCTG
Organism: Acidobacteriota bacterium; assembly: GCA_046732795.1. Taxonomy (GTDB): domain Bacteria; phylum Acidobacteriota; class Vicinamibacteria; order Vicinamibacterales; family UBA2999; genus Gp6-AA40. The sequence continues at coordinate 1,286 of JBKPNV010000325.1, read as the reverse complement.
CCTCGTGTGCGTGAGACCGCCGACCGACACCAGATCGACGCGTGGCTGCTCGATTCGGTTCCACGCCTCGAGTGCTCCTGTGGGATCGTTCTGAACAAAGCGGCTGGTCGCGAGCAACTGCCACGCGTACTCGTCGGTCGGATCGGTGGCCAGGGTAGCGGCTGCGAGCTCGGTCACCTCAGGCCATCGGCGCTGCAAGAGACGAAGTCCCGCGAGCTCGCGAAGCGCTCTTGATCCTCCGCACGACAACGCGGCCGTCAAGTTCCGCTCGGCCGCGTCCAACTCACCGGTCTGCGCGTGCTGGACACCTGTCGAGATGAGACTCGCACAGGAGGAGCCATCGGCGGTATCGGCTCGAGGGGGTGGCTCTGCGGCGCGAGAAGGCGCACCGGGGACGATGACCGCCATCCATCGGCTCGCCGACGACCATCGCTGCGCGAAGCGCTCGCGTGCCATGACCTGGAAGGGCGCGCGCGCTGGATCGTGAAATACGATCGCCTGCGGCGTAGAGGCCACGACGACGACATAGTGGAATGCGCCGGGGCGATCCTCGATCAACGTGATCACCGGCCGACCACGGGCCAGTTCCGCATCGATCAGATCCTCCCGACCATCGATCGCCAGCGCGTTCCAACCGCGTTCACGCAGATCGTCGATGAGCCTCGTGGTGCGAATGCCGCCGGCGCTGCGATCAACCAGATGGGCGAAGGAGTCGGCATCGAGACCACGCTCGCCCCAGTAGCGCAGCACCATTGCTGCCGCGGCGCCTCCGCAGAGCGCTTCTGACTGCGAAATGAAGGGAACGTCGAGAATCGGGAAAGGCTGTTGTAGTGCTTGGGCGTGCGCCGAGCTTACGAAGGACACCCACACGAGGACGACGGCCAGGCACATCGTCCTTGCATGGGAACTGCCGTCACGATCCGGAAAACGCTGCGGGCACACTCAATCCAGCGCAACGATCAACAGGATGAGCACGAGCAAGCCGATGATGATCACCGTCGTCGAGATGGTGACCTTCGACTGGCCGCCAGCCAACGCCTGTTCCGCTTGCCGTGCCTGCGCCGCCAGCGCGCCAAGCTGCTGGCTGTCGATCGTTGCGACGGCACTTGCCGCCCGGCGCAGATCGATCCCGGCCCGCGCGGCCGTGTCTTTCACGGCGGGATTCTCGAGCACGCGCAGCACGTCAGCCCGGTCGGCTGCGACTCCAGACACGTGCTGTTCCAGTGCCGAATCGATCGCTGACTGTGTCGCAGCGTGCGAGCCTTGAGCGTGGACGCGCGGGACCG
>JBKPNV010000324.1:0-26627 GCA_046732795.1 Acidobacteriota bacterium | reverse complement strand
TCGTCACCTTCATGGACTACGATCTCGGCTACTTCGACGACGAAACGTGCCGGCTCGAGCCGATCGAGAATCCGTTCGGGCCGAAAGTGTTACCTATGTCTCCGGAATGATCTGTTACCCATGTCTCCGGAATAGACCGATCTGTTTTGGCGTCCCCACCGGGATTCGAACCCGGGTTTCAGCCTTGAAAGGGCCGCGTCCTAGGCCTCTGGACGATGGGGACTCGTGGAGAGTCGCAGGCGGACGCATCCGCGTGCCGACCACAAACATCCTATCTTAGCCCGTCTTGGGACGTTGGATCAGGAGGGCCGGATCGAGGCCAATCTCAGTACGGACCGCCGTCTCGTCGCAGTCCCAGCCTGAGTACATAGACAACTCGTCATACCATCAGACCGACGACGGCCAGAGCTACCAGCGCCTCCTGCATCAATCTGCACTCTTCGAGCGGCACCGCCGCCGCGACGGCCGCTCAGTGCGTGATACCTATTGTAGTTGGTCCCGAAGACGCATCATGAAAACAGTCCCGCCGCATCGTGACGCCTATGGCCAGCAGATGTGGGCCTTCCTGAACGGTGGCTCACCGATCGAAGTCGTCGAACGCGACGACGGCTTCGTGAGCACGGCGCACAGCAACGCCTCGTACTTCGACGACATCGGGCAGTGGTCAGCGATCGAGCAGCGCGCGATCCAATTCGCCCGCGGCCGCACCGCTCTCGACGTCGGCTGCGGAGCCGGGCGCGTCGCCTTGCATCTCCAGTCGAAAGGCTATCGCGTCACGGCGATCGACAACTCACCGCTGGCGATCAAGACAGCGAGAACGCGCGGCGTCAAGCATGCGCGCCTGTTTCCCCTCGAGAACATCGGCCAGCTCTCGTCCGGCTCACTCGATACGATCGTCATGTTCGGCAACAACTTCGGTCTCTTCGGCAATCGCCGGCGCGCACGAATTCTCCTGAAGCAGTTGCATCGGATCACTCGCGACCGCGCCGTGCTGCTCGCGCAATCGCTCAACCCACATGCCACCAGTGAACCGGCGCATCTCGACTATCAGCGCCGCAACAGACGACGAGGCCGGATGGCCGGTCAGATTCGCCTCCGCATTCGATTCAACCAGTGGATTGGACCCTGGTTCGATTATCTGCTCGTCTCACCGGCAGAGATGTCGGACATTCTGGATGGAACGGGATGGGAAGTGGACCGCTTCCTGACCGAAAGCGGTCCACGCTTCGTGGCGATCGTTCGCCGGGTGTGATCCGTTGAGCGAGGACGATCGAGCGGGCCTGTGCGCGTCGTGCATGCACGCGCGAACGATCGAATCGGCGAAGGGCGCGACGTTCATCCGATGCGAGCTATCCTTCACCGATCCTCGATTCGCGCGCTACCCGAGGCTGCCCGTCGTCCAATGCGACGGCTATGCGTCGCGCGCCGGCTTCGAGCGCGGCTCCTGATCCTTCTCGTTGCCCGGCAGGTGTTTCTCGAACTTGTCACCCTGGCCGCGACCCGGATCGTCCATCGGGCGATCCTGATCTGGCTGCACTGGATCCGTGGGCGGCGGATTCTGCGTATGCCGGTTTCTGTCTCGTTCCTGGTTCGGATTCTGATTGGTCGCCATTCTGGTCTCCTGGCGGCGCGCCGCGCGCGCCCTCGGCCTGTTTGATGTGGTGGCCGGGACCTGGAGGAGCAACGGCGGTGCCACCGCTTTCTCAGCCAATCCGATGGACCTCGACTTGCTCTGCTCCACGCGAGGTCGTTATGAAAACTCCACAGGCTGACGGCAGTTCCGAGCCACTGAACGCGACGGAAAAGCGTATCCCCCAAAAGAAACAGCCTTCGCCCCCGGCTGAACTTGGCGACAACCACATCGGCGCAACCGAGGATCAGGTGTCAGATACACAAGCGCCCTCTGGCGAGGAATACAAAGACGAGCCAAAGCAGGGTTGATAAGCTGGGTGTTGTGTAGCCGCTCGACCGTGGCGACTCAGCGCAGAGCGGCCGTGCCCTGTGCTGGGCCAGAAAAGCCGCATGGTACAATGCTGTGCTTCCAAGCCAGGGCCCCTAGCTCAGTGGTAGAGCACCTGACTTTTAATCAGGGTGTCCCGGGTTCGATCCCCGGGGGGCCCACCAATCTTCGCTCGCTTGCATTCAACGGCCAGTTTCGCTTTCGTGGAATCCCCAGTGTGAGCTGTGGGTTAGTAAGGACATGTGCGCACCCGAGCGGTGATCGCGAAGCTGCGCGCGTGAGTGCGTGCGCTCACAACATTATCGATGCCCTGTTCGTCGTGGCAGCAGACGATCCGCCAGTGTGTAGAGCGCGTACGGTGGCGCGAGCGCCATCTGATCGACCGTGTCAGGATGCGCCGCCGGTGCGCTCGCGGCCTTGAATACCGCCTTCCGCAGTACGAGCTTGTCGACTTCGTTGGTGACCCAACGTGCAGACACGAATGAAATGAACAGATCGCTCAAGGCGAGCAGAACGAGTCCGAGACCGCCGTTGGCGTTGACCGTCGAACCGGCCGCCTGAACCGCCCAGAACAGGCAAAGGGTGACGACGGCCCCCGTTACAATATTTCCCACGATTCCCACGCGGACCACACGAGTCCCACCCGGCGTCAATGTGACGATCGACGGCAGCAGGCGCGCATGGTCCGACAACACCGCATTGAGTGCTCCCCCAACCCCGCCTATAACGAGCGCCACAAGCCAAAGAAAGGATGTCATGGCTGCTGGACCAATCTCCTGGGCCGGACTGCATGCCCCACCCGCTCGTTGTGGAGAACGTCGCGGCCAATCGTCCCGTACAGCCTTGTGCGCAGTGCCACAGCGGGCTGAGCTGGTCGCTGCCTTGCCGCCGAGCCGGGCTTCATGACAAGATTTCGGCCGGGGGTGCTGTAATGGTTGGGCCAGCGATGACAACTCCGCCTGTGTCCAATCCTCCCTCGCTCGAACTGCTTCGACGCGCCCGCGCCGGCGACAGTCGGGCACTTGATCGACTTTTTCAACGATACCTGCCATCTCTCCACCGCTGGGCGCACGGGCGCATCCCTCGATGGGCCAGGAACTCCGTCGACACCGCTGACGTCGTACAAGAAACCGTGCTGCAGACTATCCGTAATCTCGGCTCGTTCGAGCCGCAACGGGAGGGCGCGCTGCTCGGCTATCTCCGGCGATCGCTCCTGAATCGGATTCGCGACAGATTCCGTTACGCTGCGCGTCACCCGGCGCCGGCCGAATTGACCGACACCTCTGCCGATGACGGCGCATCACCTCTGGATCTGGCAATTGGCGAGGAAGATCGTCGCCGATACGAAGAGGCACTGAAGCGTCTCATGCCTGGCGATCGCGAAGCCATCATCGGACGCATCGAACTCGGTTACAGCTACGAGCAGCTCGCGCTGATCTTGAAGAAACCTACACCCGGCGCGGCACGTGTCGCTGTACGTCGGGCCCTCCTCCGGCTCAGCGACGAGATGCGCTGTGAGCGATGAGGAGCTGAGCGAATCGCTTGCCGCGGCTGTCGCGGATCACGCCAGCATAGATTGGCGCGAGTCCTCGGAGCGCCTGCAGGGCGCGGACCCCGAACTCGTACATTACCTTCAGGTCATTTCAGCAATCGGCGAAGCGCGCCGCGCCAAGGTCGTCGCCGATCAAACACGCAGCGTACGCATCCTCCGTGGCCTGTCCCTCACAGTTGCCACCCTAACGATCGGTAAACTCGCGCTCGCCGCCGTCGGACTGATCGCGAAGTGGGAACTCGTCAGCGTCGGAGAGATACCCTGGGCGTCGAGCCTGAACGTCGCGCTGTTTGGGTTGACGGGCGTGCTCCTCATGGCTGGCAGCACGCGCGATCGTCGGGTGCAGGCGCTCGGTCTGCTCTTTCTCGTGATCGCGTCGGCATTTGCCGGTCCATTGCTGGTGGCCCTGCACGGCACCGGGTGGTCGAGGCTGGCGACCACGTTTACGCCGTTGTACGGGGAGGCGTTTCTGGCACTTGCCCTGTGGCAATTCGTCTGGCTGTTTCCCAGCGTACCGAAGCCCCGGTGGGCGAGACTGATCGGGAAAATCTTCCTGGTGGTGTCGGGCGCGCTCGGCCTCACATTGTTTGCCGCCAATGCAGTCCTCGGCCTCACCGCACTGCCGGCCGCCGCAGCGCTGCACACCTTCGATCGAACGACGTCGACGGGTCTGTACTGGCCACTGCTGTTCGCGGTTGCTGCCCCGGCCATCCCGTATTTGATCTGGAAGTCGCGGGTTGAAACGGCAGCAAACCGGCTGAAGGTCACCTGGTTCGTCGCCTCGCTCGGCCTCGCCCTTTCGCCGATGCTCACGGCGGTCTTACTCACGCCGTTCGTGCCCGCGCTGAGCAGCCCCGAGTGGCGCACGATCGTGGGTGCGATTCTCTACATTGCGCTGGCGTCGATGGTGCCGATCACGGCGTATGCCGTCGGCGTCAGCCACGTTCTCGATCTTCACCTCGTCATCCGCACGACGTTCCAGTACGGGTTGGCGAAAACGTCGGTCTGGTGCGCCATCCTGCTTCCGCTTTTCTATGTGGCGCTCGACGTGTACCGCTACCGGGGGCTTCGCGTCGAAGAGTACCTCACCGTTCGACGTCCGTTCGAGCCGCTGCTGCTCTCGCTCGTCAGCTTCGGCGTCCTCACCTATCGGCATCAGATCCTTCAGCGTGTCGATCGCTGGTTCCGCCGAGAGGCGGCCGATCACACCGAGGCGCTCGCCCGGCTCGAGCGAGGGCTGAGATCCGCACGCACGATCCGGGACATCTCTGGAGTCCTGAAACGGGAAATCGAGCGCGCGGTGCACCCCAAATCCGTGGCCGTCCTCATCGTGGACAATCGCCGCGGACAGTTGATCTCGCTCGAGAGCGCCGTTCCGCCGTTGCGCCAGGGATCCGCCCTGCTCGACCTCCTGCGATCGGTCCGAACCGAGATCCAATTGAGTTATCGCGCCGACGGACCGGTGGCAGGCTTGCTGCCGCCCGGGGATCGTGCATGGCTCACCGGCACCGGTTTCGGATTGTTCTCGCCGCTGCTCGGCTCACCCGGGACGCTCCTCGGCGTCGTCGGCATCGGCGAAGGCATCAATGGCCTTCCGTATACGGAGCGGGACTGCATGCTCATCACGGCGATGAGCGGCCAGGCCGCACTGAAGCTCGAGAACAGCCAACTGCGCGAGCGAACGCCGCCGCTGGCACCGTCTGCGTCGATCGAAGACGCCATCGCCGACTGGGAAAACGAACCGGCCGAACGCTGCCCCGAGTGCCGCGCGATGTGGAAACCGGCCACCCGACGTTGCACGTGCGGCTCCGCCACCGTGGAAGCCGCGCTGCCGCTGAACGTCAAAGGGAAGTTCCAGGTCGAGCGATTCATCGGATCGGGCGGCACCGGCGTCGTGTACCTGGCCGTCGACCTTGCGTTGGATCGCAAGGTGGCGATCAAGACGCTGCCGGCCATCCGCCTGAAACACGCCTCGCGCCTGCATCGTGAAGCGCGGGCGATGGCCAACGTCCTCCACCCGAATCTGGCGCTGATCTACGGCGCCGAAGAGTGGAAGGGCACGCCGCTCTTGATCTTCGAGTTCCTCGAAGGGGGCACGCTGCTCGATTCCTTGACTCGTGGACCGCTCTCTCTCGAGGAGGTCATCGATCTCGGCACTGTGCTGGCCGACGCGCTTGATCGGGTACATGGCTCCGGCGTCCTGCATCGCGACATCAAACCGAGCAACATCGGCTACACATCTGACGGTGTCCCGAAGATCCTGGACTTCGGACTGGCCGCAATCCTCGATCGATCGCGCGGAGCAGGTACGCTCCCGGCTGTTCTCCCGAGCGACCCCGGCCTCATTGCCGAACTCGCCTGGGGCACCGAGCCAACGGCGAGCCTGACGGTGACGCAGCAGTTGGTCGGCACGCCGCTGTACTTGTCACCGGAGGCGTTGGCGGGGCAGGTACCGCAGGCGTCGTTCGATCTGTGGAGCCTCAGCCTCGTCTTGTATCAGGCATTTGCGGGACGGCATCCGCTGGCCGGCGAGTCGATCGTCGAACTCGTCAAGACGATTCGGCGGGCGTCTCTTCCTGACATTCGCGATTTCCGATCTGAATGCCCCGCTGCGTTCGCCGCGTTCCTCAACGACGCCCTGTCTCCCGTCGCGTCCCGACGGCCGGCGAGCGCCGCTGAACTGCGGACACGACTCCGCTGGCTTCAGGGCCATCTGTTTCCACAAGCCAGCTGATCCGCCTCGTCGTGCGGACTCGAAGGGAAACGTTGTGCCTGTCGCCGCAAGCGCGCAACGGGCTGGCGCGCGAAGCGCGCCGAACGCCGCTGTGAACTGGCCAAGGGCCTCGTCGGACAAATGAAGCACGCCGCCCTGGGCGAGTTCGTCTGTACGAGGTAAGCCATCGCGACGTTCTCCGGTGGAAGGGATCTCTTTCCCTCTCGAGGTCGCTATGACACCAGCGCAAGAAGTCGATTACATCCTGAACGATTGTTTTTTCGCAGTCGGCCAGGCCGTGGGCACACGCAAGAGCCTCGAATTCGACGTCATCCCGTGGTGGCGGGCACGCTATCGCGCCTTCTTCCTCCACGCGATGTCGGCCAACGGCAACTCGTGGCTCCGCGACCGTGACCGTGTGACGGCCGTCGGTCGCTTCCTCGGCCAGCGTGCGCTCTTCCACTCCGGCGATCAACCCTCGATCGACCTTCGCAGCGCGGCCCTGGCATCAAGCGACGTCGAGACCGGATGCCGCATGAACGCGGAACGCGAAGGCCTTCGGCCGCAACCCGCGAACGGATGATCAGAGCGGCAGCTGTGCCGATCCCTGCAGCCCGGCGTTGCAGCCACTCACATCCGGGCTGACGTGCATTTCATGCGAAGGAGACCAGTAGTGAACACACAAGAACCCCGCAATCCGTTGCACATGACCGCTTCACTGGCGGCGACAGCACCGGACACATTCCTCGATTCACCGTCTGCCGTCGACACTCTGGAGCTCGAGCGCCAGGTCGAATACATAGTCGACGAGTGTTTCTTTACCGTGGGCCAGGTCGTGGGCATGCGCACGACGGTCGATTACGAGGCTGTCATCTGGTGGCGAAATCACTATCGTGAAAAATTTCTCGCTGCGATGATGGCGTTCGGCAATCGTTGGCTGCAGGATCGTTCCAATGTGACGAGTGTGGCCATCATGCTCGCCGAACGGGCGGTCCGCTACTCGGAGGGAAAGCCCTCGATCGATGCCGAGGTGGCGCGCAGGGCCGCAGCCGACGTCGAACGCCATTGCGCACTGCACGCGCGTCGTGCGGCGCGCCGTCAGGGCCTCGATCCGTCGGACACGTCGGCGACGCGGATCGCCGGTTACTGGTGCACCTGGTGAGGTGAACCCGGTGTCGGTCTCAGTCCCTGCATAAGCCGGGGCTTCTTCGGACGTAGGCCGGGTGCCGTTCTTCGGACGTAGACTGGGTCCTGTTCTTGGGACCCGGCGGATCTACCACGCACGACTGAAAAGTAAAGACCGAGTCTCGTCACAACGATTTCACGAGTCGAGCAGTGGTGATCGCCTGACCCACGTGCCGCGTGCAGTGCTCTGCCGCATGAAAGAGGAGCCCGAGGACGTTGGTCGGCAGGCCCGCTCGCCCAAGCTTCCGCTCGTCGAGGAGTGACTCTTTTGACGTGGAGGCGAGCTGCTGGAGGGCGCGATCGATGATGGCATTCACGCCGGACAGCACGGCGACCAGCGAAGCGGCTGGCTCCCCCGGCGCCCCTTCTTCGCGCAGCGCAGCCTTCTGTGCGTCAGACAGTGTCTCGCCCCTCGCGTACGTGAAGAGGCGGTCGAGCGCGCCTCCAGTGTGACGGACATGAAATCCGATCGATGCGGCGCCGCCGGGCCGCAGCCACACATGCTCCGGCGGAACATCGCCGGCGAGCCGTTCGAGATCTTCACGCGCCTGCAGCAACGCGTGCACCACCGGCATGAGCAAAGGCTCGAAGCCGGGAACCGGGCCGCGCTGCCACACTTCTGTTTGGGGTGCTGAGCTCATCTCTTCACTCTATCCCGAACTTGTCGCGGCGAGTCTTTGAAACGTTTTCGACAACCATGCAGAGCGGGGGTTTCAGCCCGCGCATCGCTGTGACCGCGCAGGCTGAAGCCTGCGCTCTACGTTGATGGCGCGCCTGAGACGCCCGCTACACTGGTGCGATGCTGTCTGTCGAATACGTCCCTCAACTGGCCACGCTGACCCGGACCCCTCCGTCCGGCGACGAATGGGTTCACGAGATCAAGCTCGATGGCTATCGCGTCGGCTGTCTCATAACTGATGGCCGCGTCAGGCTGGTCAGCCGGCGAGGGCTGGACTGGACGCCGAAATTTCCGGAGATTGTCGAAGCCTGTCGCGCGCTGGCGGTGAAGAACGGGTTGATCGATGGCGAGCTGGCGGTCATGCTCCCAGACGGGCGCACCAGCTTCGAGGCGATGCAACGCGCCGTCGCCAGCCGGCCGCCGCGGGCGGGGCTCGTGTACTTCGCATTCGACCTGATTCAGCTTGAAGGTGAGCGTATCGATCGCTTGCCGCTCGAGGCACGTAAGGCGCGGTTGCTCGAACTCATCGGGCCGTCGAAGTCGGGTCGCATCTGCTACACGGAGCACGTCGACGGGCGCGGCACGGATGTCTTCGAGCAGGCATGCCGGATGGGCGTCGAGGGGATCATCTCCAAGCGCCGCGACCTGCCGTATCAACCCGGACGACGCGATAGCTGGCGGAAGATCAAGTGCCTTCGGCGAGACCTGTTCGTGATTGGAGGCTTCACCGATCAGGAAGGCGCACAGGATGGACTTGGCGCCTTGCTGGTGGGACGCTACCGCGGTGAGGCGCTTGTCTACTCCGGCCGGGTCGGGACCGGCTTCACACACGCGGTGGCGCGCGATCTGCGAAAGCGGCTCGAGGCCATCGAGCAGCCGGCATGTCCTTTCGAACCGCCACCCTCTGGTCCGCTGATCCGGACCGGGCACTGGGTCACACCCACGCTCGTCTGCGAAGCGACTTTCATCGAAACGACGGCAGCTGGCGTGCTGCGCGCTCCTTCGTTTCAGGGGCTGAAGCCCGACGTCAGAGCAAAGGACGTCGTCACCGCCACTTGAAGATTCGAAGCGCGATCGCAAACGGCACAATCGTCCACGTCGCGATCACGGCGAGTTCATTCCACAGGCTGGTCAGCGCCGCTCCTTCGAGCACCACACGTCGCATGGCGTCCACGAGCGCCGTCAACGGCAGCGCCTGAATAAACGGTTGCACCGCGTCCGGGAAATTCGACGAGGCAAAGAAGACGCCGCTCAAGACCCACATCGGAACCGACATCAGGTTCATCAACCCTGAGGCCGCCTCGAACGTGCGGGCGCGACTCCCCATCAGTAGACCGAGCGAGCCAAACATCAACGCACCGGAGATCGCGACGAGACCGATGCTGATGACGTGTCCACGGATCGGCATGCCAAACGCAATCCAGCCGAACAGCAGGGGCACAGCGACCTCGGGAGCCAGAAACGCCAGCCTCGCGATCACGGGCGCCATCAGGAAGTCCTGCCGGCGCATCGGGCTCGCCGCCAGGCGTTTCAGCAGCTTGCGCAACCTCGCCTGGACCGTCATGAACCCGATGCTCCAGAGGCTGTTGTTCATGATGCCGAGACTGATGATGCCCGGGATCAGCCAGTCGACGTATCGCGATCCTGGAATCTCTATCAGGTCTTCTTTCGCCTGCCATGGTTCCGCGCGCCCGGCTGCCCGCTTCAGCGCATCGTCGACGACCAGCCGCGCGAGCCGGCTCTCGTCTCGCATCGGATCGAAGCGATAAACCGGCGGGCTGCCCGCCGACACGATCAGGTGAACTTCCCCATCACGCAACGCGCGAAGCTGATCATCGGCGGGAATCTCCCGCACGAGGATGTCCTTGGCACCGGCGAGCATCTGCTGAAGGGCTGCGTTCTCGCCACCGGGCGCCACGCCGACGCGAACGGTCTGGCCGCTGCTCGCCGGAAAGGCGATCGCCATCGCCACCGACATGATGATCGGGAACAGGAACGTCCAGAACAGCGCCTCGGGCTCGCGAACGAACTCGCGCAGCCGCGCCATCGTCAGCTCGATGATTGGACGATAGGTATCTCGACGGACATCGGTGGGCAACTGATCAGACCCCTATTCCTCGCGCAGATGGCGACCAGTGAGCGACATGAACACGTCCTCCAGCGTGCCTTGGTGCACCACGACCTTGGGAGCGCCCAGCGACGCGATGAGTCCTTTCGGCGTGTCCTCCGCGATGAGGTGGCCGTGATCGACGATGGCAATCCGGTCGCAGAGTGTCTCGGCTTCGTCCATGTAATGCGTGGTCAACAGCACCGTCCCGCCCGCTTCGCGAAACGTTGTCAGGATGTTCCAGAGCTGCCGGCGCGACTGCGGATCCAATCCTGTGGTCGGCTCGTCGAGGAACAACAAGTCGGGATTTCCCGCAAGGGCGCACGCAATCGACAGCCGTTGCTTCTGTCCACCCGAGAGCTTCACGACCCAGCTGCGACGCTTCCCTTCCAGTTCGACGAGTGCCAGCAACTCGCCGATCGTCTTGCCCCGGTGATAAAACGATCTGAAGACGCGCAGCGTCTCCTCCACGGTCAGCTTGTCAGTGAATTGCGTCTCCTGGAGCTGAACGCCCAGGCGCTGTCTGAGCTGCTGCTCGTCCGTCTTCCACCGGCAGCCGAGTACCTCGACCTCTCCACCGTCGGGCGCAAGCAGGCCTTCAAGGATTTCGATCGTCGTCGTCTTGCCGGCGCCATTGGGCCCCAGCAGTCCGTAGCACTCGCCGCGGCGCACCTCGAAGGACAGGCCGTCGACGGCGACGACGTCGCCGTAGCGTTTCTGCAAATTTTGGCATCGCACTGCAAGTTCCACGTCGGTCATTCTCCCCGCAAACTGCAAATCGCGTTAGACTGGCAGTGAAGCATCGCATCGCTCCGGCGGCAATTTGTGGAGTGAGCGCATCCCGCTTCACCGCCGACTGTGTTGGCTTTGCCCGCTCCGTGGGGCGTAGACATCTCCTAAGGCGTGGCGGGACCTCGGGAATGGGCTTCATTCGTCACACATGGCCTTAGGAGATGTCTAGGACGTGCCCGACACCGTGATCGTCGCGGCTCCTGAATACCTGCCAGCGCTGCAGGAGCAGAGCGACTTAGGCAACGCGCTGGCTTTCACTGACGCCGACGCGCTGAAGGCACTCGAGGCAATCACGCGCGAACGTCCGAAGGTGATCGCGCTCGAGAAGCAATTCTCGGCGACCTCGCGCGGCGCCGCCCTCATCAAACGCATCAAAGCCGATCCCAAGCTTCGCAAATGCGAAATTCGCATCGTCTCGCGCGAAGGCGACCGCGAAGACATTCTGCCAACCGATGCCGCGCCGCAGCCGGCCGAGGTACCGGCGGTCAAGCTCGATCAGCGCGGGACGCGTCGCGCCGCGCGCGTGAAGATCCTGGACGGCGTGGAGGTGTTGATCGATGGGAGCCCGGCCACGCTCATCGACTTGTCTGTCGCCGGGGCTCAGGTGATCTCGGTCACGATTCTCAGGCCGAATCAACGCGTGCGGATGATCCTGCCGGACGAGGAGCGGCCGATCCGCTGCGTCGCCGGAGTCGCGTGGGCGGCGTTCGAGATGCCGAAGACAGGTCCGCGGTATCGCGCCGGGATCGAGTTTTTCGACGCCGAGTCGGGAAACCTCGATCGCTTCATCGAGCAGAACAAGATTCCCTGACTGGTTATCTCGCCGCAAGCCAGCGCTCGACGATCGATCCCGTCTCGAGGATGGTCTCGCTGCGATCGGATCCGGTCGAGATGATCGCGCAGTCCACGCCGGTGACTTCCTCCAGCCGCCGGACATATCGCCGTGCCTCCTCGGGCAGATCCTCGAAGCGAGTCACACCCCGCGTAGGTGACGCCCACCCCGGCATGCGCTCGTACACCGGCTCGGCACCCGAGAGGCACCGCAGATCGGCGGGGAACTCGCTGAGCGTTCCACCGCTGGTTCGATAGCCGTTGCAGATCAGGACTTCCGGCAGACCGTCCAGCACATCGAGCTTGGTCAACGCGAGCGCATCCAGTCCGTTGATCCGCGCCGAATAGCGGACGACGACGGCGTCGAACCAGCCACAGCGGCGCGGCCGTCCGGTCGATGCCCCGTATTCCTGGCCGCTCTCGCGAAGACGGTCGGCCAGCTCACCGGACAGCTCCGTCGGGAGCGGCCCTTCACCCACGCGCGTGGTGTAGGCCTTGGCCACACCGAGCACACCGTGAATCGCGCGCGGAGGCACACCGAGACCGGTACACACGCCGCCGGCCGATGCGTTCGACGAGGTGACGAACGGATACGTGCCGTGATCGATGTCGAGCAGCGTCGCCTGTGCACCCTCGAACATCACGTTCTTGCCTTCCGCCATCATGCGGTGGAGCGCGAGCGACGCATCGGTCACCCACGGACGCATCCGCTCGCCGGCGGCGACCACCTGGTCGAACACCGGCTTCCAGTCGAGCGTGGAGTCCTTGATCATCCGATTCCGCGCGCTGACGTTCTCACGCACTTCCTCGGCTAGCGCGTCGCGATCGCCGAGCAAATCACAGACGCGAATTCCCCGGCGCCCGATCTTGTCCTCGTACGCCGGACCGATGCCGCGCGACGTCGTACCGATTTTGCGTTCGCCGCGGCGTGCCTCCGACAGCACGTCCAGCTCGCGGTGGTACGGCAGGATGATGTGCGCCTTCTCGCTGACGAGCAGGCGGCCGTCGACGGTGATCCCCGCGCGATTCAGCTCGTCGATCTCGGCAAACAATGCCTGTGGATCGATGACGACGCCGTTTCCGATCACGCATGACACGCCGGGGTGCAGGATGCCGGATGGAATCAGGTGCAAGACGAACTTCTTGCCGTTGACGTACACGGTGTGTCCCGCGTTGTGGCCGCCCTGATAACGCGCAACTGTCGAGAAGTGCGGCGTCAGCATGTCGACGATCTTGCCCTTGCCTTCGTCGCCCCACTGCGCCCCGAGCACTGCGATGTTCGTCTTCGCCATTCGGGTATATCGTACTCCACAGTGGTGGCGGTCGGACGGTAGGTCACCGCATTGTTGATTTCACGATCGATGATTGTTGATTGGTTGGCGATTGACGAATATTGATCGCTGATTGCCGAGCGAACAAACCAAATCACCAGTCAAGAATCGGCAATCAACAACGACTCAGGAATCAAAGATCATCAGATGAACGATGGTTCGACTGAACGGCGACTCCCTGACGCTTGACGATCTCGCCGCGATCGCGTACGAGCGGGCGCCGGTGTCGCTGACCAGCGAGGCGCGCGCCCGTGTCACGGCCGCGCGCGGAGTCGTCGACACGTTTGCGCGCGGCGATCAGCCCGCCTACGGGATCAACACCGGCTTCGGCAGCTTTGCCGAAGTCCGCATCCCCGCCGAGTCACTCGCCGAGCTGCAAGTGAATCTGTTGCGCAGTCACGCCGCCGGCGTCGGCGACCCGCTGCCGATTCCGGTGGTGCGCGCGACGATGGCGCTGCGGGCGAATGTGCTCGCGAAGGGCTTTTCCGGTGTCCGCCTCGAGACGCTCGATCGGCTGATCGATCTGCTCAACCACGGCGTGCATCCGGTCGTGCCCTCTCGCGGCTCGGTTGGCGCGAGCGGCGATCTCGCACCGCTGGCCCATCTCGCGCTCGTCCTGATCGGCGAGGGCGAGGCATGGCATGAGGATCGCCGTCTTCCGGGCGCCGGCGCGCTGGCACGCGCCGGACTCGCGGCGGTGACCCTCGCGCCGAAAGAAGGCCTGGCGCTCATCAACGGCACGCAGCCATCAACCGCGTTGCTCGGCCTCGCGCTGCAGGCGGCCTTGCGCCTCGTCCGCGCGGCCGACATCACGGCGGCGATGAGCATCGACGGATTGCAGGGGTCGACACGTCCATTCGATCCGCGGATTCACGCCGCCCGCGGCCTGACCGGCCAGGCCGAGTCCGCCGAAAACCTGCGGAATCTGCTGGAAGGGAGCGCGATCAATGCCGCCCACGCCAACTGCGGACGCGTCCAGGACGCCTATTCGATGCGCTGCGCGCCGCAGGTGCACGGGGCGGCTCGCGACGCGATGCAGTACGCGCTGCGGACGTTTCTCGCGGAGGCCAATGCCGCCACGGACAATCCGATGGTCTTTACGGACACGGCCGAGATCATCTCCGGAGGAAACTTTCACGGTGCGCCGGTCGCGTTGGCGTCAGATGTACTCGTGCTGGGCCTTGCACAGTTGGCGACGATCAGCGAACGCCGCTCGGATCGGCTTGTGAACCCTTCGAGCAGCGGCTTGCCGGCGTTCCTCACGCGGCATGGTGGACTGCAATCGGGGCTGATGATGGCTCAGGTCACGGCTGCCGCTCTGACCTCTGAGCTCAAGACGCTGGCGCATCCGGCCAGCGTGGACACGATTCCGACGTCCGGCAACAAAGAGGACCATGTGAGCATGAGTATGGCCGCCGCGCTCAAAGCCGATCGAGCCGTGACGCTCGCGCGCGACGTGCTCGCGATCGAAATGCTGTGCGCGTGTCAGGCGATTGACCTGCTGGACGGACTCGCGACGTCGACGCCGCTGACGCGCGTGCACGCGCTCGTGCGGAGACACGTGCCGACGTTGACATCCGATCGTCCACCGTCGCCCGACATCCATGAGATCTCGCGGCTCATCGAGAGCGGCGAGCTTGATCGCGCATGCGTGATGAAAGTCAACTGATTTATTTTTTTCAAATCGATTGACAAGCGAGCGCGTCATTCTTACTTTCTGATCTCGCGGAACGCGATCCTCAGCGAGCCGTGACCCCACATCATGATGATCCGCGCGCGCGCCCATCGTCTCCCTCGCGCTCCACGAACAGCAGCCACACGTGCACGGCAGCGACAGCAGTATCGAATCATCACCTGCGTGCATGTGGCGCACACGCGCGCAAATGGATCTACGATAGCCTCGTGTCGTCATTTCGACAGCGCGATCGGCGCAACGATTGAGGACCTCAGCTACGATGTCGGAAAACGCACATCGACGTGAGACGTACGTTTGACATTCCGGCCCGTGTGCCGGAACATGTGCGGCTTGTTGCACGAGCGCGAGCCGCGGGCAGTGAGTCGGCGACCAGCGGTCGCCTTCGTGAACGACGGGGAGTGGTGGAATGACGGGTGCACCAACTGGATTCGATCGACGCGTGCAGAGCGTGCTCGATGCCGCCCCTTCGCGTATTCCAGTCGTCTTGGGGGGTTGTGGGACCGGTCGGACGTCTTTGCTCCTGCGTCTCAAAGACCGGATCGGACGCGCCGCTCAGTACATCGACGTCGAGCGATGCGCCACGACTCCAGAGCGCTTTTTGACCGCTGTCACATCGATCTCGCCATTCCGGTGGCACGGTGGTGACACGGTTCCCGGCAGCGCGCGCGAAGCGTTCGACGCGCTGCTCGCATTTTTCGACACCGCTCGCGCGCCCGGCGGCGAGCCGTGCACGTTCCTGCTGGACGAAACGCTCGAACTTCGAACGTTCGAGAGTTTTCCCGGCCTTCGTCATGTGATTCGCGAGCTGATCGACGCTTTGGCCGATAGCCCGAATCGCTTCGTCCTGACCACCAGATACGTCGCGCGCGCACATCGGCTGCTGCGTGACGCCACTGCGCGTTTCGAGGTGATCCACCAGCCGCCACTGCAGTCGTCGGACGTCACCGACGTGCTCGCGCCCGTGTTTGGTGGCTACGAGCGCATGGCGACGGACGACCGCGACTATCTTGGCCGCACGGTGCAGGCACTCACGGATGGCCGCGTCGCCTACGTGAAGGCGATCGGCGACGAGATCGCCCAGCACGGCGGCACCTCGGATCCGATCAGCGCGTTGACCGCGCTCCTCGCGCCGGGCGGTGTCCTCACCAACTGGTGCCGCTTCTGCTACGAGTTGCGCCTGCATCGCGCGCGCGGCTACGGCGCGCTCAAGGCGATCCTCGACATCCTCGCCGAAGAGGAAGGCCTTACGCTCACGGAGATCTCGCATCGGCTGCGGCGGACGCCCGGTTCCACCAAGGACTACCTCTCGTGGCTCGAGGACGTCGATCTGGTGGTCTCGCGCCAGAAGCGATACAGCTTCACCGACCCGCTCCTTCGCCTCTGGGTGCGTCTGCACTGCCGCCCCGTCGAGCCGACCGAAGAGGACGTTGTCCGCGAGGTTCAGCACTACGCGGTCGCACGCGTTCCGCCGCGCGAAGCGGTGCCGGCGCTCGCCTTCGCTGGCGTCGAGGTCTCGCCAGAAGAGCGAAAGAGCTGGGGAATTATCGAGATCGACTGATTCTGACTTCGAAATGCACGCGTCGTGTTCGGCTTCAGCCGGACCTGTTGATCATGAACGTCGCTGTGGCGTGCAGGAACTCACGCAGCACCGACGTTGCATCGTCAGGCAGTCGCGCCTCGTTCAGCGCGCGATCCATCAGCATCACCCATCGGTCTCTCGCAGTTTGATCGATGACAAACGGCGCGTGACGCATCCGCAGCCGCGGATGTCCGCGCTGCTCGATATAGCGCGGCGGACCGCCGAATCGCCCGATGAGAAAATCGCGCAGGCGCTCTTCAGCGCCGTGAAGATCGTCGGGGGGATACATCGGCCCGAGCACGTCATCCCCCGGCACCTGGGCGTAGAATGCGCGCACCAGCCGGGCGAAACCGTCCTCGCCGATAGAGAGGTAGACGTCTGCTTCGGTCATTCGAGTTTGCTGAGCGCGAGACGCGCCGCTTCCTGCTCCGCTTCTTTCTTGGCGCGCCCGCTCGCGGTTCCAAGCACTTCGCCGTTCACGATTACTTCGACGCTGAATGTCTTCCGGTGATCGGGACCCGCCTCCCCCGACACGCGGTACTCGGGGAGCGGGCGGCCGAGCGCCTGCAGGCGCTCCTGCAGCGCCGACTTGTGATCGCGCACGAACGTCTGCGCGCTCCCTTCGTCGAGCGCGTCCTTGAGCTCGCGGCGCAAAAATGTCTCGGCCGCTTCGAGCCCGCCGTCGAGATAGATCGCCGCGATGAGCGCCTCATAGCCGTCGGCAAGCAGCGCCTGCTTGAAGCGCCCGCCGGTCTTCTCTTCGCCGCGCCCGAGGATCAGATGCTCGCCGAGCCGAAGGTGCTCGGCGTGCCGGGCCAGTGACTGCGTGGAAACGACCGCCGCCTTGATCTTCGACTTCTGTCCCTCGTCGTAACTCGGGTACTGATGAAACAGCGCATCGGCAACGACGAGACCGAGCACTGCGTCCCCGAGGAACTCGAGCGATTCGTTATCACTGACGCCGCCCGAGGCATCCTCAGCCGCGCGCGACTTGTGCGTGAGGGCGTGCTCCAGCAGGCCGCGATCGCGGAACCGGTAGCCGATGCGCGCCTGCAGTTCGTCGAACTCGTCGCGGATGCGCACGACTTTTGCGCCGACGTCCTGGCGATGGCTCTCGATGATGCGGCGCGCCACGTCCGCCAGGTCCTCGGCGACGGCGATCCGGATCTCTCCCAGCGAGCTGACGGCCATCGGCCACACCGAATGTGTGTGCCCCGACGCGCGAAAGCTCGGAATGCCCTGGCTGTCGAGCAGCGCCATGACGACGCTCGCTTCGATATCGGAGGAGGTTGCGAATACCACCGTCGGCATGGTCGATTAATGATCGTTGATTAGCGATTGGTTGGTGATTGACGATTCTTGATTGTTGATTGACGCTCCTCGTTCGAGGTCCTTGCGTTTCTATCCATCAAGCCTAATCCCCAATCAAGAATCACCAACGATTCAACAATCAACGATCACAGATGACTAATTGATCTTGACCAACACCATCGTCATATCGTCGTGCTGCGCGGCATCGCCCGCGAAGGTGTGCACTTCGCTGAGAATGCGCTCGCGCAGAGCGTCGGACGTCATGTCGGCGTGGCGTTGGACCAGTTCCACCAGCCGCTGATCCCCGAAGCAATCACCCTGCGGATTCATGGCCTCGCTGATGCCGTCCGTGTAGAGAACGAACAAATCACCACGACTCAGCGGCAGGGTCACTTCCTCCAGCAGACGATCGAAAGTATCACCGAGGTCGAACTGCAGTCCGAGCACCATGCCTTCGGGCGTCAGCACCTGGGCCGCGCGCGAGACGGAATCGGGCCCTGGCACGTAGATGAGCGGACAGTGCCCCGCGCGCGACCACGTCATGGTCCGCGCCCGCAGGTCGACGACGGCGTAGGTCATGGTGATGAAGCTACGCGCATCGAGGTGCTTCGAGATAATGCTGTTGGCCTCGATGAGCATCTGTCGCGGCGAGACGTGATGCCGGCTGAGAGAGAGCACCAGCCCTTTCAGCTCCGCCATGTAGAGCGCCGCCGACGTCCCCTTGCCGGCCACGTCGGCGATCAGGACGCCGAGGCGATCGTGCTCCAGGGGAAGAAAGTCGTAGTAATCGCCGCCCACTTCCCTCGCCGGCTCGCAATGCCCCGAGAGCGAGACACCCGGCATGTCGAGCGGGCCCTGCGGCAGGAGCGACATCTGGATGCTGCGTGCGATCCGGAGCTCCTGTTCGAGGCGCTGCTTCTCCGCCTTCTCACGCAGCAGCCCTTCCATGCTGGCCGTCATCGAGTTGAACGATCCGGCCAGCTCACCGAGCTGATCGCGCGAGCGGATGGCGATCTTGTGACTGAAGTCGCCTCGCCGCACGCGTTCGGTGCCGGCGAACAGCTCATGAACCGATCCGGTGATCGAGCGGGCGAGCGATAATCCCATCAGCAGGGCGACCGCCTGGATGATCAGAAAGAGTCCCGCGATCACCGCGAGCAGGAGCAGAAAGATCTGACCGAGGTTGTAGTTGTCGAGCGGCGCGAATGATGGCCCGGAGAGATATCGATACACGGCGGCTGGCCCGACGCGGAAGCCGACGGTGAGCGGGCTCATCTCGCCGGTCGTCCAATCGGTGTAATCGAGGAAGGCCACCCAGCCAAGCGGCTCCTGCTGCTCGCCGAGCCGGAGATTTACCAGGCGGCCTCGTCGTGAGCCGTCGGCAGCTCTCACGCGGTCACTCAACTCGACGAGCGAGTAGGCATCGATCGTGATGCCCATCTCGTCATGGAACTCTCGAATCAGCGCGTCCCCGAACGGGATGTCGACGATGAGGGCCGAGCGCAAGCCGGGAGGCCAGGCGATCGCACGGGCGGCGAGGCGTGTGCCGCTCTCAGCCGGATAGGTGATGAGCCCCGCAAATCCCGAGCACGGTACCCAGGTTGGAATCGTGGGCGGCGCCTCAACGTGGCTCCACGGCCCGGTCACCACGGCTGGTGCGGGCGCGCTCGCATCACCACCACACACGCGATCGCTTGGTACCAGGGTGTAGGAGACCAGCGGGTAACGCGACGCCGCAGCCGACTGTCGCGTGGCAAGGCCGGGAGTCAATTGCGCACCCGACGCGCCGCCGAGCGTCGGCGCCGCAGCCTGGGCGAGAAACTGCGCCCCTTCGACGACCGATTCCACGTGGTTGCGAAGCATGAACGCGCTGACGTTGAAGAAGAACAACAGACCGCCCAAGGTGAAGAAGACGGCGACGAGCAGCACCGGGACGACACCGATGAAAATGTACGAAAGGATCAACTTCCGTCTTACGCGCCACAACAGCCGATAGCGTGCGAGAACGTACACGCGGTACCCGATGACCAGCGCGCTCAGAAGGATGGCGAGTCCACCGAGCGTATCCAGACCACTGAACAGACCCGGCCGCCAGCCGATGACGCCGCCACTCCACGCGACGAGCTTCATCACCACGCCGGCGATGAGCAGCCGGCCGGCAATCGTCTGCACGAGCCAGGCGCGCGCGACGTCGAGACGCGTGTTGGGCACCATCAGGTTGGCGGATGGTGGATCGTTGTTGGTGGTCAACGCTGGGAACGCGATGAGCTGCCCGCTGCAGCTATCGGCCACTCGCTAGTCTAGAGTACAGTCGGTACATCGTGAAGCTGCGCGATAACGCTCGATTCAGCACCGTCTGCATCCATGCCGGCCAGGAACCAGACCCCTCGACAGGCGCCATCATCACGCCGATCTATCAGACCTCGACCTACGTGCAGGAGGCGCTGGGGCGCCACAAGGGTTACGAGTACGGCCGCACGCAGAATCCGACCAGGAGCGCTCTCGAAGCGAACCTCGCGGCGATCGAGAACGGTCGAGCGGCGTTTGCCTTTGCCTCGGGGATGGCGGCCACGGGCGCCGTGATGACGCTGCTCGAGTCGGGCGATCACGTAGTGGTCACCGACCAGACGTACGGCGGCACGTACCGGCTGTTCGAGCGCGTCCTGCGGAAATATCAGCTCGACTTCACGTATGTCGACACGTCCGACCTGCAGGCGATCGAGGGCGCCATCCGGCCGGGGACACGGATGCTGTTTCTCGAGACACCGACCAACCCGACACTCCGACTCACAGATCTCGCTGCCGCGTGTGACATCGCCCATGCCCACAACGTCGTCGTCGTCGTCGACAACACGTTCGCCAGTCCCGCGATCCAGCGGCCCATCGACTTCGGAGCGGACATCGTCGTGCACAGCACGACCAAGTTCCTGAATGGACACAGCGACAGCGTCGGCGGAATCGTCGTCGCCGTTCGTGATGTCGACATCGAGTGGCTGCGATTCGTGCAGAACGCCGAGGGCGCCATTCTCGGACCGATGGATTCGTGGCTCGTGCTGCGCGGAACGAAGACCTTGCCGCTTCGTATGGAACGACACAACGCCAACACGCAGGTGCTGGCGGAATACCTTGCCGGACATCCGAAGGTGGCCCGCGTTCATTATCCCGGCCTTCCCACGCATCCTCAACACGCGCTTGCGTGCCGGCAGATGAAGGGATTCGGTGGGTTGATCTCGTTCGAGCTCGGCTCCCTGGAGCGGGCGCGGACGCTGCTCGATCACGTCCGGCTGATGGCGCTGGCCGAAAGCCTCGGTGGCGTCGAAACGCTGATCTCACATCCCGCGTCGATGACGCATGCGTCGGTGCCGCCAGAGCGACGCCTCCAAATCGGGCTGACCGAGGACATGGTGAGGGTATCGGTCGGCATCGAAGACGTCGATGATCTGAAAGAGGACCTGGCGCAGGCGCTCGAGCGGGTGTAATGGAACTGATTCACGATTTCTTTTCAACTGTCTACAACGTCCCGGAGCTGATTCGGTTCGCCGGTTTCTACGGACTCATCCTCATCATCTTTGCCGAGACCGGGCTGCTCGTCGGGTTTTTCCTGCCAGGCGATTCGCTGCTGATCACGGCGGGACTTTTCGCTGCGCGCGGCGACTTCAATTTCGCCAGCCTGATCATGGCGCTCATCCCCGCGGCGATCATCGGAAACGCCACGGGTTATTACATCGGCCACCGGACCGGGACAGCTCTCTACAGCCGGCCCGACTCGCTCCTCTTCCGACGCGAGCATCTTCGGATGACGCACGACTACTACGTCAAGCATGGAGGCAAGACCATCGTGCTGGCGCAGTTCATTCCCATTCTTCGCACCTTCGCGCCGGTCGTGGCGGGCGTCGGTCAGATGGGATACCGGCAGTTTGCGACCTACAACGTCGTCGGCGCCATCCTCTGGATCGGCAGCATGACGACGGCTGGTTATACGTTGGGGAATCTCGTTCCGAACATCGAGAGCCGAATCCACTACGTGGTGGCCGTCGTGATCGCGATCTCGCTGATGCCACCGGCCATTGCATGGCTTCGGAGTCGGCGAACCAAACGCACGGAACCAGGACTCAGTTAACCGGACCCCGAGCCCCCCAGCCCGCAGCCCCGAGCCCCGAGTCGCGACTGAGCCTCTTCGCCCGCCATTTGCACCTACGCAATGGAGGGCGATTGACTATGGCTCGCCAGCTTGGCTGCATTGCGGTGATTCTGGCGCTCGTTGCTGCAGAATCCTCCGCACAAGACCTCGACTACCGCCCGGCGCCTGCGGTGGAATTTCTCGCAGGCTATGCGGGATTTATCGACGATGCAATGATCGATCATGCGATCGCCGGGACCGCGGCTCGCGTATATCTGACCCCGCGGCTCGCCATCGGGCCTGAGTTTGTCCACATGTGGGGTCCGAACTGGGACCGCGACCTCTTTTTGACCGGCAATTTGACGTTCGATCTGTTACCGCCCCGCCATGCGCGGCCACGACGGGCCACCCCGTTTCTGATCGCGGGCGGCGGTCTTTCGCAGCACAGCGATCGGTTCGGCCCCTTCAGTTTCACCTCCTACGAAGGTGCGTTCACTGGAGGCGGTGGAGTCCGCGCATGGATTGCCGATCGTGTCTATACGTTCGGGGACGTCCGGTTCGGGTGGGAGCTGCACGTCCGGATCAACGCCGGATTGGGAGTTCACCTGGGAAGATAACTCCACGGTGCCTCAGTCTTGTCGCCTTGGTAACCGACCAAAAAACTTCGGCGAGGTCTCGCCGACGCGCGAACGAACGTCAGCGCGCGCGAAGGTGGAGCAATAGATTACAGTCCAACCGACTCCCGGACCCAGGCGAGATATGCCGCTCCCCCATCAACGTCGAGGATGAGGAACTCGGGCAGCTCATACGGGTGGATCTGGCGCAGCCGTGTCTCGAGGGCGGGCAGCCGATCGGAGGACGTCTTGATCACGACTTGATGCTCCTGGTCCCGCTCGATCGATCCCTTCCACCGGTAAACGGAGATCATGGCGGGGAGCACGTTGACGCAGGCAGCGAGGCGTTCGTCGATGAGAGTCCTCGCCAGACTAAGCGCATCGGTCTCGGAGCCGATCGTGGTGAGAGCGATCCTGACGTCGGTCGTGGCAGATGCGTTCACGGATTTCTGGTACTTTCCGATCGAATTTGCTGCTTACAGGTGTACTGTGGACGCAAAACGCGCTATTCTCGCACGATCACGCCGTGAAAAAGGCTCCCGCTGTATCTCGCTCGAGCACCGCTACCGGACGTCGCCGCGGCCGACGGGCCATTGAATACGCCCTGCTGCTCATCGGTCTGGTCGTCTTCGTCGACGCGCTGGTGGGAGAAAAAGGGCTGCTCGAAACGGTGAAGAAGCGCCAGGAGTTCAAGGTGCTCGAGCAGTCGATTCGACGCGCGCGCGCCGAAAACGAGATGCTACGCGAAGAGGCGAAACGGCTGCGCAGCGATCCTGCCGCGATCGAGGATCTCGCCCGTCGTGAGCTCGGGCTCATTCGTCCGGGCGAGCACCTGTTCATTCTCAAGGACCGGCCCGCGACCGACGGCCGCTAGTGGCGGTCTCCTTTCCTGCTGCCAGACGGTTTGACGGGCGGCATCAGCCGGGTTGACCGGGTGCGGTTGCGCCAACGTGCGCGGCATGCTCTCCGGTCAAGGACGGCTCGCTCGCGCGACGCCCGGCAAGAGATGCTGCCACGAGCGAGCCAAGGCGCAGCCTCGCTCGCTAGTGCGGGACCTGGTCGAACGGACCGGACCACGCGCCGGAGACGGTGTACGCCGGCGTCGCTGCCGGGAAACCCGCCTCGCTAAATGACTCGCGAATCAAGCGATTGGTATCGAAGTACACCTGCCAGTAGTGCTGGTGGTTGCAGTACGGACGAACGCACAGCAGCGGCCCGGCTGGCGTGAACTGGATGATGTCGACGTCAGGGGCCGGCGTTGACAGGACGTTCGGGATTCGCGCGAGACGATCCTTGAGCAGCCGGATTGCCTGATTGTGGTCCACGCCGTTGTTGATCGTGGCGGTCAGGTCGACGCGACGATACGGATTGGCCGAATAGTTCTGGATGGTCCCGGAGAAAATGGCACCATTTCCGACGATCGTCTGCACGTTGTCGGGCGTGTTGATCGTCGTGCCGAAGAGGCCAATCGCCTCGACCGTTCCCGTGACCCCGGCGGCGGTGACGGCGTCACCGACCTTGAAGGGGCGAAGGAAGATCAGGAACGCCCCGGCGGCGAAGTTCGAGAGCAGACCACCCCACGCGACTCCGATCGCCACGCCACCCGCGGCGAGCAAGGCCGCAAAGGTCGTGGTTTCGACGCCGAAGAAGCCGAGAATCGCAACGAGCAGCGCGATATTGAGGACGACGGACAGGCCGGTCTGGAGGTATCGGGTCAGCGTCACGTCGAATTGCTGTCGGTTCAGCGCCCGGCCGAGCGTCCGCGTCGCGAAGTTGATCATCCAGCGACCGACGAGCCAGAGCACGAAGGCTCCGGCGACCTTCCATGCGACCGCCATCAGGGTCACCGTCGTGCTCTGAATCAAGGCGTTCACGTCCATCACGATTTCTCCTCGGTATGAGATCGATGTCAGCCGATCTCCATTCACGAGCCGACCCGCGCGCGGTCGCGGGTGACCGACCTGGGCGCCACGGAATCACGCCGGAACTTGCCACTTGCGCGGTTTTCGTGGTGTGTTCGAGCAAGCGTCATACCGCGTCTCTTTACGGTGATGGCGCTGCGTGTTACAGTAAATGGGTTCTGGTTGCTGAGACACAGCGCTCAGGGGTCGACCTGGACATCCGAAAGATTCGCGAGCGTTCCGTTACAACCGACGTTCGGAGATTTTCGGCGCACGCCATGACGCGGGGTGGAGCAGTCCGGTAGCTCGTTGGGCTCATAACCCAAAGGTCGGGGGTTCAAATCCCCCCCCCGCAACCATCTTTTTGGGACCAAGAGGTCGCCGGTATCCGGCGACCTCTTGCTCTCTCTGGCCGCACTCAGCATTCCTGCTAGGTGGCCCTTCAGCGTGATGTTCAGGCGCTCGCCATCGGGCTCGAGCACGATCGCCTCGACAACGGCTCGAATGGCCTCCGTCGCGCCCGTGCGGCTCTCCTCGTTCTCCAGCGCCAGACAGAGGCTCCCAACCTTCTCGCGATAGACATCGGACATGCGCGGGTGCAGCAGCTCCGGCATCTCCGGTGCGTCGAGTCTCGATTGGAGCTCCGCCTTCCGGGCTTCGAGCTTCAACAGCTCGTCCTTGATGGACACCGCCGACACGCCGTCCTTGATCGCCCGAATCAGCTTCCGGATCTCGCGCTCCACCGTCGCGAGTTCGTGTCGACCGTGCGACAGGCTGGCGCGGTGCTCCATGCGCAGGCGCTTCAACTCGCGCACGTACTCTCGGCAGAAATCCTCGAACAGGTCCCGGCGCATCAGCTTGTCGCGTAGCGCCACGAGCACGCGCTCTTCCACCTGCCTGGCGGCTGATGGTCAGGCGATTGGTGCACGTGCCTCGCGAGCGAGCCCCGAAGCACGCCAAGCGGTCGCGCCAATACATCACGTACCCGCCACCACACTCAGCGCATTTCGTCAGACCGGAGAACAGATACTTCGGGCGCCGAGTCTGGTTGAACCGCTTCGGATCACCGTTCGATGCCACGCGGCGCATCTCGACCTGCCGTGCCTTCACCTGGTTCCACAGGTCGGCGTCCACGATTCGCAGCTCGGGAACGGCGGTCGTAACCCAGTCGGATGGCGGGTTTGGTCGGGAGACGCGCTTCCCCGTGTCCGGATCCTTGACGTATCGGAGGCGATTCCACACGAGTCGCCCGACGTACAGCTCGTTGTTCAGGAGTCCAGTGCCGCGGGCCGGATTGCCGTGTATCGTGCTCGGATTCCAAGGTGCACAGCCCGGTCCCGGACAGCATTCTGTGTTCAATCGCTTCGCAACCGCCTTGGGTGACAGGCCATCTGCGTAGTCGCGAAAGATCCGCCGGATCGCGCGGCGTTCTTTGTCGTGTTGCGCGTCGAAGCCGTCGATTGCGCTTCTCTCGAGAACGGATCATAACGCCGCAACTCCTCCCGTTGTCGATCTCTTCATTCGCGCTCGGCGTCTTCGCGAGCCGACTGGCGGCCAATCACGTAATTGCCGAACCTGCGGCGCAGCCTCGGCGCGGTCAAGCCCGCCAGCCCGGAAGGGACGGAGCGAAGCGGATGGCTTGACGACGCTGAGGATCGCCGGACAATCTGTTCTCGTGATGGCCGCCCCGTGAGCGGCTACGAAGTTGCTCAGCGCGCGGACCTACGAGACGAACGAGACGCGCAGGTTGGGAGTCAGGCAGGAGGTGACCGTCAGGCGACCGTCTCAGGTATGGATTCAGTGCGAGTGCGCGTTCACCTATATGAACGCTGTTTCCGGCGAAAACCTGTCAAGCGTGTTCCCGCCGATGAAGTCCACATAGGTGTCACGCCCGATCCCGGCGGCACAACTCGGCGATGTTACGGACGAAGCGCGGTTCCGCCGGACGACGGCGACATGCATCTAGGCGCGAGCGACCCCCTTTTTCAAAGCGCGGAACCTCGACAGGAGGGTGGCAGAGGGGGTCGCTCACGCCCCAATGTCTCGCTCACTGCTGCAGACGGTCGCGCTCCCAGCGAGACGAGCGGCACAAAGGCGCCGCCCGCTGCACCGCGGCGAAGTTGCTCACTCGCAAGGACATCGAGCAGTCGATCTGAAATCAACCATGTTCAGACCGCCGCGCGTTTCGATGGAGAGCCGCACGGCCAGAAGGGGGAACACAGCTCCCGAGTCTGTGTTCCCCCTGATTTTTCGTCA
>JBKPNV010000323.1:0-5095 GCA_046732795.1 Acidobacteriota bacterium | reverse complement strand
CTGCTCGAGACTGCCGTTGCCGGTACGCTGCACGAGCCAGCGGTGCTCGAGAAGCAGACGCGTCGCATGCTCGCCGACGCCAAAGCGCGCGCACTGGTCACCAACTTCGGCGGTCAATGGCTCTATCTGCGCGAGCTCAAGAACGCCCGGCCCGAAACCACCGGCTTCTCGGAGAACCTTCGCCAGTCGATGCGCCGGGAAACCGAGATGCTGCTCGAAAGCATCGTGCGTGAAGACCGCAGCGTGATTGACCTGCTGAACGCCGACTACACGTTTGTCGACGAAGCGCTGGCCAGGCACTATGGCATCCCCAACGTGCGCGGCAGCCGGTTCCGTCGTGTCGCTGTCGCCGACGAGGCGCGCCGCGGTCTGCTGGGGCACGGCAGCTTCCTGCTGGTGACGTCGGTGGCCAACCGCACGTCGCCGGTCTCTCGTGGTAAGTGGGTGCTGGAAAACCTGCTCGGGGTACCGCCGCCGCTGCCGCCGCCGAATGTTCCGGCGATCGACGAAAGCCCCGAAGCCGCCAAGGCATCATCGCTGCGTCAGAAGATGGAGATCCATCGCGGCAACCCGACGTGCGCCGCGTGCCATCGGATCATGGACCCGATCGGGTTCACGCTCGAGAACTTCGATCTCGTCGGCCGCTGGCGGACGCGCGATGGCAACGCGCCGATCGACGCCACCAGCCAGCTGTTCGACGGCACACCGCTGGACGGCCCGGTCAGTTTGCGGAAGGCGCTGCTCGCGCGCTCAGACGTATTCGTGCGGACCGCGACAGAGAAGCTGATGACGTACGGCACAGGACGGGCGCTGAAGTATTACGACATGCCGGTGGTGCGTCAGATCGCCCGCGATGCGGCGACGAACGATTATCGTTTTTCATCGCTGGTGCTCGGCATCGTCAAGAGCGATCCGTTTCAGATGAAGATGAAAACGAAGGCGACACCGTAGAGAGAAAACACGATGGCTTTCATAACGAAGAAACATCTTCCGCGGCGGACCTTCCTGCGCGGCGTCGGCGCGACGATTGCGCTTCCTCTGCTCGATTCGATGGTCGCGGCGCAGACGCCCATCCGGAAGACGGTCGCGGCGGCCAGGAGCCGATTGAGCTGCATCTACGTGCCGCATGGCGCCACGATGGACAAGTGGACGCCGGCGGCAACGGGGAAGGGATTCGAGCTCACGGAGATCCTGTCTCCACTCGAAAAGGTCCGCGATCGCGTCACGATCGTGTCGAACCTGGCGCACGCCAAGGCGAGTGCCGTTGGCTCCGACGCCGGCGCCGATCATGCCCGCTCGGCAGCCGTCTTCCTCAGCGGCGCCCAGCCGGCTCGCGATTCCATCCAGGTCGGCGAGACGATCGATCAGATCGCTGCGCGGCAGATCGGTCAGGACACCCCGCTCCCATCGGTCGAGCTCTCGATCGAAGACGTTGCGCTGAGCTGCGGCTCCGGGTACGCGTGTGCCTACTCGAACACAATCTCCTGGAAGAACGTCTCGACGCCGTTGCCCATGGAGAACAACCCCCAGGTTGTCTTCGAAAAGCTGTTTGGCGACGGTGGCAACGACGCCGATCGCGCCGCCCGCCGGCGGCAGAGCCGCAGCCTGCTGGATTCGGTGTTGGGCCAGGTGGCTTCGCTGAGCAACGATCTTCCCGCCGGCGACCGCGTCCGGCTGACCGAGTACCTCGATAACGTGCGCGAGATCGAGCGGCGGATTCAAAAAGCCGACACGCAGTTTCCGAGCGACCTGGCGCTCCCGGATGCGCCGGTCGGCGTGCCCGAATCGTTCGACGAGCATTTCAAGATCATGTTCGACTTGCAGGTGCTCGCCTTCCGCGCCGAGATCACCCGCATCGCGACCATGATGTACGCGCGCGATACGAGCCTGTCGGTCTATCCACAGAGCGGCGTGCGCGAGAGCTTCCACGTCGCATCGCATCATTCGAACGCGCGCGCGCAGATGGATCGCTTCGCGATCATCAACCGCTATCACGTGCAGATGCTCGCTTATTTCCTCGAGAAGCTGAAGGCGACGCCCGACGGTGACGGCACGCTGCTGGATCACTCGATCGTGCTCTACGGCAGCAGCATGAGCAACGGCAATCAGCACGATCACGATCCGCTGCCCGTCATCCTCGCGGGTGGCGCGTCAGGTCAGCTCGAGGGCGGACGGCACGTCCAGACGTCGCCGCACACGCCGATGTCGAACCTGCTGCTCTCGATGCTGAACAAGCTCGGGATCGATCAGAAGCAGCACGGCGACAGTACCGGTCTGCTCGACGTCTGAGGACGAACATTGCGTTGACGTCGAACCGCGCTGGAGAGTGGCGGTTGATGTCGACACGCAGGGGGATTCAAGGCGGGCACGCCCAAGCGACTGTTCACCGCACCGCCGCCGTTCCTCCCGGTCGGATGGAACCTGGCGCCGGACGGCAAGCGCTTTCTTTTTGTCGCGACTCCTGGCTGTGGGCGAACCGCGCCGTTCACGGTTGTCGTCAACTGGGCCTCGGCGTTGAAGCAGTAAGGCGATGGATCTTCAGGTGGACGCATGATCCAGTCGCTGACCAGGCTGATCGACGCGAAGATCGTCCGCCGTCCACCCGTCCAGGTCGTACTCCGACATGCACCGCTCGGCGAACGTCTTCATCCTGTCGTAGTTGCCAGTGCCGAGGGCAGCGAAGAGTGCGTATCGCCGGATTTCCTCGTGACTGCCGCTGTAATTGATCTCGTAGAGCTCGTGGCGCCCGCCGAACTCGGAGCCGATCGCATCCCACAACAGCTTCATCAGCTTGACACGCTCGACTGCCTCGATTCCGCCCGACCCGCGCAGATAGCGATCGAGGTAGCCTCGCAGCTCCGGTGTCTTGAAGTCGTCGGCGTGCGAGTTGAGATAAATCAGGCCGCTCGCCACGGTCTTCTCGATCAGATTCTTCACCTGGACGTACGCTTCAGGGGCAAGCACCTGGTAGGCCAGCGCCGCGTCCATGTTGGGTAGAACGGCGCCCTCGGTCCACGGCATCGCCTTCATCGCCATCGCATCTGACAGGCTCCACAACATGTTGCGCCATGCGATCACCTCGCCGATGTTCGCTTCGACACCGCGGAATGCGCGTGCACCTGTCGCTTCAGTCGCCTTGATCAGAAGGCCGGTAATGAAGTCGAGTTTGACCGCCAGCCTGGTGCACCCATGCAGCATCGCCCGCGGATGGAATCCGGTCCGCGGGAAGAAATTGTTCGCCTTCTCGAGATCGGCGTACACGAACACGTTCTCCCACGGTACGAACACCTCGTCCAGCACGACGATGGCATCGTTTTCGTCGAAGCGACTCGAGAGCGGGTAATCGAACGGGCTGCCGAGCGCCGCCGCGCGCTGCTCGTTCGAGACGCGGCAGATCAACTTGAAGCCGGGCGCGTTGGTCGGGACCATGAACACGCACGCGTACGGCTTCTCCTGCACGGCCGTGAGGCCATGGTGGGCAACGAACGTGAAGTGGGTGAGCGCCGAACCGGTCGCGACCACCTTGGCGCCGGACACATAGATGCCGCCATCCGTCTCACGGGTCACGTGCACGCAGACGTCGCTGGCGCTTCCAGCGGCGCCAGGGGCGAGGTGCCGATCCACCGGCGGATGGATGATTGCGTGGTTGACGAATGCGACGCGTTCCTGCGCGTAGCGATACCATCGCCGCGCGTTCTCCTGAAACGGCGCATAGAACTCGGCGTTGGCACCGAGCGTCGCGAGGAAGGAGGCCTTGTAGTCCGGCGACCGTCCGAGCCAGCCGTAAGTCATTTGCGCAAAGCCGGCGATCGCATCCCTGGCCGCGACCTGTTCCGCGGCATTCGTCGGCGCCTTGAAGTAGCGATGCGTGAATCCGCCCCACTCGGTCGCGGTGCTCAGGACGCCATGGCCGCTTGCGTGGTCCTCATGGAGAGCGTCGTACAGACGCGCCAGCATGCGGGCGCAATTCCGAAACGCGGGATGCTCTGCGATCTTCTTGACACGCTCGCCGTAGATCCACACCTCACGCCCATCATCCAGGCTGTCGAGATATTCGCTGCCGGTGTAAGGGAGCGTCGTCATAGGTTGCCCTCGAAAGCGCGGCATTGTGGCTCAATCGCTCGCAAACTACAACCCTCACTCGCCTGATGCGCACGGCGACGTCCGGATCTACTTGTTAGAGTCGGCGGCTGCCGCGTTCAGCTGTTCGAGCTCCTCGAGCTCTTTCGTCACGCGTTCGTGGATGCGCCGCGCCTGCCATTCGCGCCAGGCATTCTTGACGCCGTTGTAGATGTCGCCCGGGTCGGCGCTCCCGCTGACCAGCGGAGTCGAGAACTGCTGTGGAGTCATGACCCTGAGCATTTCCTTGTGGGAGATTGCGCCACGATAACGATCCGGCCCGGCTTCCGACGATGCCTGCCACGGCGGCGGAGGTAACGTCACAGTGACGCCCGATCGAAATCGCGGCCGTCCTTCCTCATCCATCGTGAAGTCGTAGTTGTCGGTCGGCCAAAGCTCACGCGCGATGCGCTCGGCTGAGTCTTGGATGGGATGAGGCGAGCCGTCGCTGTTCGCCTCTTGTGCGCGAAGACTTTGGGAGAGGCACAACACGCAGGCGCCGAGCAGAGCGAGTCGCCTCATACAAGTATGACGGCCGGCTCACGTGGACGGCCGTCCCTCGCAGTATCGCACCTCTCGTAGTGTTGAGGGCCGACCCGGCTGGGCCTCGACGTTGAATCGGGTAGGGCCATGGGCGCGAAGCGCCCGCCAGGTTGGCGACGATGTCTCAGTGAAAGCGGACGAACCGGTGGAGCTCGGCTCGAGAATCCGTTCCTGATCGCTGTGTGCCCCGAATCTCTTGGGCCGTCCTCGATCGATGATTCGCCACCGTTCCGCGGCTGGCCCGTCGTCGTCGCCGGCCATCCGTTGAAGACTGCTTCGACCGTCGGATCGTTCACCACCTTCTTGATCTGCGCGAGAAAGGCGTCTGCGTACGCCGGACGTCGTGTCCGGCTTCTTGACCGGCGTAGCCTGGGCGGAGGCGGTTAGCCGGACCTCGTGTCGGTATAATCCCTTCGCCTCGACGGTGTGTCCT
>JBKPNV010000322.1:0-5400 GCA_046732795.1 Acidobacteriota bacterium | reverse complement strand
CGGAGAATGTCGCGCAGCCACCACTCGTGCTTTTCGTGAATCTGAACGGCCTTCGAGAAGAGATCCACGGTGCCCGGATCGTCGTGCTCGTCCGCCGCCTTCGCGCCCTTGCGCATCTCCGAGATCACGATGAGCAGGTTGCGCTGTGCTTCCTCGACCATTTCCCGCATCGTCGTGTGTGCCGCCGTGGATGGGACGCTCGCGGCACTGGCGGACTCGAGCAGGTGCGCCGGCGGGTTCTGGCCGATCATGCGAACGCGTTCGGCGAACTCGTCAATGGTCGAGAGCACCTCGAGCGCGAGCTCGTCGAACAGCTTATGCAAATCGCGAAAGAGCGGGCCGAAGGTTTGCCAGTGGTAGTGCTTGTAGTTCGCATACAACACGAACGCGTTCGCCGTCTGCTGGCGAAGCGCCTGGACCACTGGACTGTCAGGTGTGTTTTCGCGCGACACGTCGCGCGCGATCTTGTCGACCTCGCGAGGCTTCGAGGGTGTTGCCATATCGGTCCTCCTGGTTGACCTTCGAGTTGCAGGCGCGCCCTGCCTTCGACGTGGGTCGGGCCGGGGGAAGATGCGCCTCTGACAGCAGCGGGCGATGCAAGGCGTGAACCTTCTGGGTCACTCAGTGATTCTGACAAGGGGCTGAAGCCCCGCTCTACGCGTCGCACATGCGCTAGCGATTGGCGGGGAAGATCGCAATCCGATCGCCGCGAAACGACCCCACCCAAATTTGTGAACCGACCTCGACCGCGACAGTGCCGGCGCCGAAGGTTGAGTTTGCCGGTTCACGGATGACGTCGCGTACAGCGAGCGTCTCCGGATTGACCTTTACGATGTTCGACGTCTGGGTGGGTGCCGTGCCTCCCTGCCCCGCAGCCAGGATGGAGCCGTCCGCGGCCCAGCGGATGTTGTCTACGCGGAAGCCCAGCGGCACCTCGTCTCGCCTTGGTGGCGTTTGTCCGCGCGACAGACGGAAGAACGATTGGCTCCCCCACGCAGCGACATAGAACCACTTGCCATCCTTGGAGATTTCGATCCCGTTCGCACCCGCTGCTTCGCTGCCGGGAACCTTCTGCCACCCGCTTGCCGTGTGCCATTCCCACAGCTCACCGTTCTTCTCGCCTTCCATCATCTTCTGGCGCGCGGCCGGCTCGATGCCGCGCGCGAGAAAGTTGGTGGCAATGAATCCGCCATCGGCCAGCCATCGCACCGAGTTCAGTCCCACGGGGTCCGGCGCGACGGCGCAACCAATCCACGTGAGCGTGGGCGTTGGCTGGCGGGCATCGATTTCAAAGATCTCCACCGACTCACGACCGCCGTGCGCGACCACGAAGAGACGATGGACGGAGTTGTTGCCTGGTTGAATGGACAGACCGTGCGTGATGAACTTCGCCTTGAAGGCGGCGTCGGGCGGTCCCGGGCAGGTCGCGTAGGTCTTGGCATCGAGCCGCTCCAGCGACGTGGAGCCCGGATACGCCAGCGTCACCGAGCGATCGCTTGTGCGTACGAGATAGATTCCACCGCTGCCTCCATAGCTCGACGCGATAACCCACTGCGCGCCTGGCAACACGACCAGATCCTCGGGCCCATTCTGTCCGCAGACGAACTGCACATCGCCGGCAGGTGTGCACCCGGGGGGGGCCTGCTGCTGTTGGGCAGAGAGCGCGAACGACGAGGCAATCGCAAGAATGAGTCCTGTCAGGATCTGGTTCTTCATATGTGCTCTTTTGACGCGTTTACTTCGCAGGCGCCGTTTCGTTGCGGTAGCGACCCACGTATGCCGCCTTCGCCGTCGTCTTCCCTGCCATCGCCTTGAGCAGATCGTCCCTGCTCGCATTCGGGGGCAGATCGAGATTCGAGTTGAGCGCGTAGAGCTCGAAGACGTAGTGATGGTAGCGGGGGCCATTGGGGGCACCCGGGCCCATATAGGCGTTCTGCCCTGTCAGGTTTGCGCCTTGAACGCTACCCTCTGGCAGCTTGCCTTCTGGGATCCCACCCGCCGCGGCTGGGATATTCCAGGCCATCCAGTGGAGCACGTCGCCCGTACCGCCCTGCAGCGCGACGTCGATGTCGTGGAAAATGATGGCGTAGCTCACCGTTCCCTCAGGCGCGCCACTGAACTTGAACCCT
The DNA here is from genome assembly GCA_046732795.1 of Acidobacteriota bacterium. GTDB lineage: Bacteria > Acidobacteriota > Vicinamibacteria > Vicinamibacterales > UBA2999 > Gp6-AA40. The sequence continues at coordinate 3,271 of JBKPNV010000322.1, read as the reverse complement.
GGCTGAACGCCGCCCCGCCCCGCAAACTTCTGCGGGACGATACCACCATCGGGAAACGCGTCCGATTGCATCAACAGCGGCGGCAGGTTGAACCCACGGCCACCACCCCGACCGCCACCACCACCGGCTCCGCCGCCTCGCTCCTGTTGCTGAGCGGACATCCCGACACCAAGCGCGGTCGCAAGCGCCACGACGAGAATGGACATAAACCATCGGCTTCGCATCTGTCGATCTCCTACGAGTGAACCTACTCCCGGCTTTCGGCCTTCCGGGCGATCTTATGCTGTCCGGGTTAAATCCGCATCAGGCCGCGGATCTGCCTTCGACATGGCTCAGGCCCGGGAAGAGCCCCCGCTCCGTTCGTTACACCGCGTCTGACAACGAGCTGAAATTGAAATCACGCACACGAAGCGCGGGCATCAATCGACCAGCGGCCGTCGGCTCAGGTCGCCCGATATCCTCGAGCCGATTCAGCATCAGCAACGGGCTCTCGTTCCAGCGGAAATTCTTCAGCGGCTGGGTGATGCGTCCGTTCTCGATCAGGAACGCGCCGTCGCGCGTCAACCCTGTCTGCAGCACGGTCCGCGGATCGAGTGCACGGATGTAGAAGAAATGCGTCACGAGCACACCGCGCACGCAGCCGGCAATCAACTCCTCGGTGCTCTTCGTTCCACCAACGAGCGCCAGCCCTCCCGCCAGCGCAGGCCCCGTCGGCTGCTTCCCCTGCTTGTCCGCCCAGAAGCGCGTGTACGCGAGGTTTCTCAGGATCCCCTTCTCGATCCACACCATGCGGCGGACCGGAAGACCCTCGCCGTCGAATGGCTGCCCGCGCAATCCCGCATCGGCCGGATCGGAATACAGCGTCACCCGTTCGTCGGCGACCTTCTCGCCGATCCGAGTACCACCGCCCGCTTTGGAAAACGCGCTGCGCCCTTCATCGGCATTGCGGGCGCTGAGCGCACCGGCGAGCAGTGGAATCAAATCCGTCACCGCCTGCGGTTCGAGGACGGCCGTGTATAAGCCAGGCGGGATCTCGCCGGGATTTCTGCTGGACACCGCCTTTTGCGCGGCCACCCGCCCGATCGCGACCGGGTCGACCGCCGTCCAATCGCGCGCGCCGCCGTGTGCCCAGCCGCTGCCAGTGCCATCCGGCGTGCGCGCCGTGACTGAGAAATCTGCGTCCGTCGTCCGATGGTAGGCGAACAAACCATTGCTCGTCGCAACCGCGATTGCTCGCGCGTTGACTTCGAGATACCCCGCCGCGAAGACGGCGCCCGCAGGCTTGCCGGCGACGGTGGCCGCGCCAATGGCGCGCCCGATCGCGTCGGCGCGTGCCTCGGCATCGAGATCGGCAGTGTTCTGCACGAACGCATCGACGTCCTGGTACGTTTGCGGTCCGAGCTCGGGCATGAGCTCCGGATCTTCAGGCGCCAGACGTGCGAGGCGCGACGCAAGATCTACGGTTCGCTTCAGCGACGCATCGTCAAGCACATTGGTCGACGAGGACGCGCGCCGTCGTCCGAACGTGACCGTCACGGTGACCGAGGTATCGTCGGAACTGCCGGACGTCGTGATGCTGCTGTCGGCAAAGCGCGTGTTCCCGCTTCTCGCGTTGATGACGGTCACACGTGTCTGATCGGCCATGCTGAATGACAGGACGCGAGCGGTCAGTGCGCGCGCGTCGTCGCGCGACAGCACTCGGGTCGAGTCGGCCCTCTGGTTCGTCTGCATCAGGCGCTGCGAGCCGTGTTGAGGATGTTCACGCCACGGAAACGCGCCGGCACGCAGCCATGACTCACCGAATTGATTTGCGAAGGCTCCCCCTTGCCATCGTTGAAGGCGCCGCCCAACCAGTAGGAGCCCTTGCCACCGATCATGTCCATCGATTTCCAGAACGTGAGCGTGTTGGCCTGATACGCCACGTCCCTGAGCATCCCGGTGATCTTGCCGTCGCGGACTTCGTAGAACGCCTGCCCGGAAAACTGGAAGTTATAGCGCTGATGATCGATCGACCACGAGCCGCGGTTGCGGATGAGCACTCCACGCTTCGTATCAGCCACGATGTCATCGACCCCGATGTCGCGCTCACCAGGCAACAGCGACACGTTGGGCATGCGTTGAAACTGCACGGCATTCCACGATTCGGCATACGAGCATCCGTGCGACCTGCTCACTCCCGTCAACTTCTGAATCCGCGAGACCTGCTCGCGCGTGGTCTGATAGTCCTTGAAGATGCCGCGCTCGACGAGCAACCACGTATCGGCTGCGACACCTTCGTCGTCCCACGCGACGCGCGACAGCGAGCCGTCCTGTGTTCGGTCGGCTTGAATGTTCATGAACTCGGGACCGTAGCGCAACTGCCCCAGCATCTTCTCGGGCGGCGCCACGAAGCTCGTGCCCGCGTAGTTGGCCTCCTCACCGATCGCGCGATCGAGCTCGGTGGCATGGCCGATGGATTCGTGAATGGTCAGCCACAGGTTGGTCGGTTCGAGAATGAGATCGTATGAACCAGCCTCGACCGACTTCGCCGTCAGCTTCTCAGCGGCGAGCGAGGCCCACCGCTCTGCGTTCGCCGGCATGTTGAGCGATTCGACGTACTCCCAGCCCATGCCTCTCGGCGCGAGCTCCTCTTCAAACGTCTGGAAATCGCCTGCCGCCGTCGCCGTGCAGCTGAAGGTGGGACCGACGCGAACCATCGTCTGAGTGACGTTGGTGCCCTCCGAGGTGAGCAGCGTCTTCACCTCCCTGAGCAGCGCCAGACCCGAGTTGACGAATCGGACGTTCTTGACCTTGAGCGCCGCTTCATTCGTCGCGAGCAGCAGAGCGATTTTGTCCTCGATGGCCACTTCGAGCGGATCCTGTCGCACCGGCGTTATCCAGGTGCCCACGACCGGCTTGACAGGAGCCAGCTCGACTTGCCTCTTCTGCACGGCTCGCGCGGCCTTCGAGAGGGAGACGGCTTCGAGCGCCGCCTGTCGAGTACCGGCGCGGCTCATCACGCTGGTCGCGGCGAAGCCCCAGCAGCCGTTCACCAGCGTTCGAACGCCCACCCCGTACGACTCGTTCTCGCTGACACCACTTACCTGGCGCTCACGCGTGGCAATCGTCTGACGACGGTAACGTCCGATGCGGACATCGGCATACGAGGCGCCAGCCGACCGCGCCGCATCGAGGGCTTCGTTCGCCAGTTCCAGAACAAGCGGATCCGCGGTCGGGGGGGCAACGCTCTGTGCCGCTCCGAGCGAAAGGCCCGGCCCGGCGGCCAATGCCG
>JBKPNV010000321.1:0-2847 GCA_046732795.1 Acidobacteriota bacterium | reverse complement strand
GACTGTCGACGATGATCAGCGTAGGACGATCGGTCGTGTTCTTGAAGGTCGTGAACGCGCGCTTGAGCCGATCGAGATCGTTGGCATCTCCAACGCGTGTGACGTTCCAGCCATAGGCGATGAATCGGCCCGCCACATCCTCGCTGAACGTCATCTCGGTGTGCCCTTCGATCGAGATGTGATTGTTGTCGTAGATCCAGCACAGGTTCGACAGCGCCAGATGTCCGGCCAGGGATGCCGCCTCGCCCGAGACGCCTTCCATCATGTCGCCGTCGCCGCACAGCGCGTACACGTCGTAGTTGAACATTTCGAAACCAGGACGATTGAAGTAAGCCGCCATCCAGTTCGAGGCAATTGCCATCCCGACGCTGCTCGCGACCCCTTGCCCAAGCGGGCCAGTCGTCGTCTCCACGCCGGAGGTCAGCCGGTACTCGGGGTGCCCCGGGCATTTGCTGTCAAGCTGCCGGAACCGCTTGATATCGTCGAGCGTGACGGCCGGCGTGCCCAGGACCTCGTACTTCGGGTTCACCGATTTCACACCCGTCAGGTGGAGCATCGAGTACAGCAACATCGAAGCGTGGCCGATCGACAGCACGAAGCGATCGCGATTGGGCCAGATGGGATCTTCAGGATCGAAGCGAAGGAAGTGCTGCCACAGCGTGAAGACCACCGGCGCCATCGCCATCGGCGTGCCCGGGTGCCCGGACTTCGCCTGCTGCACTGCATCCATCGACAACGTTCGAATGGTGTTGATCGAAAGCTGATCGAGGTCGAGCTGTGTGAGTGTCGCCATTACGGGTCTCCTGGTATTTCGAGCGTCACCGCGCACGCTGAAGCGTGCGCTCCACACGACGGCGTAGAGCAGAGGCTTCAGCCTCCGCGTCTCCACGCACACTGAGCGCAGCGCTGAGGTTCCACGCCACAAACGTCCAGCGCAGTGCCGTCGTCACATATCCCATTGTCAGGGCATCCATGGCGATGAACGCCTACCAGAACGCCGGGTTGGTGCCCAGCAATGCGACGACCGCAACGGCGGTGAAGTTTTGCCGGATCGGTCGTGCTTCGCGCGCCACAACAGGAGCGCGAGAATCACGGCAAGTCCGTGTGCCTCGACGAAACCGATGCTTGCATATGGCGCGTTCGCGAGCGCGCGCTCTTGTGGTCCCTCTCCGTACAGCACGCCTCGCGTGTCGGAAATCATGCCCGCCATCCCGGCAACACCGATAGAGCGCGTTGGCGCGAAGAATCACGCTTCGTATAGTGGCACTCATGGCCGTCTCTACGTAGTGGCCGGCGCGGCGTGCTCAGCGGCCAGCAGTTCAACCCAGCCACCAGCGGGAGCGACTCGACTCGCCTCGGCTGGACCCCAGCTTCCGGGCTCGTACTCGAACACGGGCGTGGCGTCGTCGAGCACGGGATCCACGATTCGCCATGCTTCTTCCACGTAGTCCTGACGAGCGAAGCGCATCGTCACTCCCTTGATGGCATCGGTTAGCAGCTCTTCATATGCGGTGACCTCGCGCGGGTCGTAATGCTCGCTCACCGTCAGGTTCACTACTTCGCCGCGCAACGTGTCTCCGGGCAGCTTGATGAATGACGTGATGGCAATGGTCTGCATCGGTGTGACCTGGAAGCGGAAGCAGTTCGCGGGAGGCGGCGCCGGCGTGAAGACGGCGGGTGCCTGGCGCAACCTGATGAGGACCTCGGTCGCCGTGATCGCAAGTCTCTTTCCTGCGCGGATGTAGAAAGGCACGCCCTTCCACCGCCAGGAATTGATCGCGAGCCGCATGGCGACGTACGTCTCGACTGTCGAGGATGGCTTGACGCCAGGCTCGTTGCGATATCCGCGAAATTGCCCGCGAACGACATCAGTGGGCTGAACGGCCGCCATACCCTTCAGCACCTTGACGCGTTCATCTCGCGCGAGCTCGGGGTCGACGCCCGGCGGCGGCTCCATCGCGACGTTCGTCAGCAATTGCAGCAGATGATTCTGGACGACGTCGCGGATGGCTCCAGTGGCGTCGTAGAACTGTCCCCGGCCATCGACGCCGAAGTCTTCGGCCATCGTGATCTGCACGTCTTCCACGAATTGCCGATTCCAGATTGGTTCCACGAACGCGTTGCCGAAACGAAAGAACAGAAGGTTCTGAACGGCGTTCTTCCCCAGGTAGTGATCGATGCGGTAGACATCGCGCTCATCGAAGGTCTCGTGCATGACGCGGTTCAATTCGCGCGCGGTCGCAAGCTCGTGGCCGAACGGCTTCTCGACGATGACGCGCCCGCTGCGGGACGCGCCGCTCAAGGCAAGTTGCCGGAATACGAGGCTGAAGAGACGAGGCGGAATCGCAAGGTAATGCACCGGGTGAGTGCTTCCCCCGAGGGCGTCGCCCAGTTGCTGAAACGTGGAGAGATCGCTGTAGTCGCCGTCAATGTATGAGAGCACGCTCACGAACTTGTCGAAAGCGTCACGCTCGAATGCGCCGCTACGCTGGACACTCTCGAGTGCACGAGCGCGAAGCTGCTCGAGCGTCCACCCCGATTTGGCGACGGCGATGACCCGCGCCGGCAGGTGCCCATGGCGCGCCATGCCGTGCAGCGCCGGAAAGATCTTCTTGTATGCGAGATCGCCAGTCGCCCCGTAAAAGACGAGCGCATCCGCGGGGGTCGGAACCATTACACCACCTTCCCTTCTTGAACGGCCGAAGCATGCTCGCTGCCTGTATTAACGCCTTCTCATCCGCCGACGGCGCCGCTGGTTCCCTCATCATGGCACTGGCCCCCGACCGAGTGGATACGGGTGTGCGGCATGTGCTCGAAACCGCGATCGCACGCCACATTCCGACAGGA
>JBKPNV010000320.1:0-20582 GCA_046732795.1 Acidobacteriota bacterium | reverse complement strand
CTGCGCAGCGCCCGCGTACCACCGGGATTCGGTGTGCTGATGCGGCTCGGCTTCGGCATCTTGGGCCCGCGCCGACCGATCCTCGGGTGGGACTTCGCAGGTGAGGTTGCTGCCGTCGGTGCATCCGTCACCCGCTTGGAGGTTGCCGACAGGGTCGTGGGAATGCGCATGGGGTCTCACGCCGAGTATGTCGCCGTGCCCGAGACAAACGTCGCGCCGATACCACGCAATCTCACGTTCGAGTACGCCGCCGCGATCGTCTTCGGGGGCATGACGAGCCTTTTCTATCTGCGAGACCTCGCGCGGCTTCAGCCGGGTGAACGCGTCCTCATCAACGGAGCATCCGGCGCGGTAGGTACGGCCGCCGTGCAACTGGCGAGACACTTCGGTGCGACCGTGACGGGTGTCTGCAGTGCCGCGAACAGCGAGCTCGTGAGATCACTCGGGGCAAGTCGCGTGATCGATTACGCCAGGGACGACTTTACTCAGACTGGCGAGACGTATGACGTCATCATGGATGCCGTCGGCAACTGCACGTTCTCGCGCTGTGAACGTGCCCTCTCGCGTGGTGGGCGACTGCTGCTGGTCGTGGCCAGTCTGGGTCAGCTGGTCGGCAGCAAGCTGCGGCCGTCGCGAGCGGGCCGTAAAGTGCTCGCGGGAGTGAATACAACGCGAGCCGAAGACTTGAGTTTCCTGGCCGGACTCGCCGAATCTGGTTCGTTCAAGCCCGTCATCGATCGATCCTACCCGCTGGCGCACATCGTCGACGCGCACCGGCATGTCGACTCCGGCCGAAAGAGAGGCAACGTCGTGATCACGTTGTCGTGAAGGGACCCCAGTGATCGCCGACCGCATCGCCGCTTGTCTGAAAGGCATTGCCATCGGGGATGCCATCGGCAAGCAAACGGAGACGCTCTCACTGACGGACATCGCCAGGTGCTATCCGAACGGCGTCCGCGGGTTCGAGGGCACGCCGGGAGCGATCATGCCCCGGTACGTCGGCAATTCGAAACACGAGTGGCGTTTCGGAGAGACGACTGACGATACCGAGCGAACGATCGCCGTTGGGCGCGCCATCATTGGCGAGCGTAAGGTGTCGCACACCGGCATCGGCCGCGAAATGCTTCATTGTCGTAAGTGCGTGCATCCGGGGGTGGATTCTCTCTGGGAGTTTCATCAGGCGGGCGATCCTGCGCGCATTGCGACGATGCACGACGGTTGTGGAGCGGCGGTTCGCGTCGCGCCGGTCGGCATCTTTCACCGCTCGGAGGATCTGGACGCGCTCGTGAACGACGCGCGCGAAGCGTCGATCTCCACACACGGCGGGTCGCTGGCCATCGCTGCGGCCGCTGCCACTGCGGCGGCGGTGTCGGCCGCAATCGATGGTGCTCCGCCGCTGCACGTGCTCAGGCTCGCCGAGCGGGCCGCGGCGGCGGCCGAAAGCCGCTGGCCGGGCGCCTTGGCTTTATCGTTGGCGAACGCCCTTCGTATTGTTCACGCCGAGCTCGCGTCTTCGCCCACCATACAGGTAACAGCCGTGGCCGCGTGCTGTTTTCCGGATCGGCCGCTCACGATCGTGCCGCTCGCTTTGGGCCTCGCGACAACGATGAACTCCGCGAAGGAGGCGATTCTGCTGGCCAGCAACGTCGGCGGCGACAGCGACTCCGTCTCGTCAATCGCAGGGGGAATTCTGGGCGCGCTCTATCCGACCACGGTGAACCAGCAGTGGTACGAGATCGTTGAGCGCGTCAACGGTCACGACCTGATGGCGCTGGCTCGTGACCTGGCTGCGCTCCGGCACTAGCTGTTTCACAATAGCCTAGAGGCGGGTCTTCAAATCCGCGTCTACAGGGCTACGGGTGTACTGCCTTGCGAATCCGTTCCAGTTGCCGCAGATGAAGAAGGTCGTGCGCGGCGTACAGCTTGCGCATGTGCCCGACGCTCTCCTCACCACGCTCGCTGTGCACACCCACTCGGACCAGATCGGCCGCGCTGAGGTTCTGCCAGAGGCGCAGGTTCGCACGGCGCAGTGCGCTGAATTGCTCGAAGGCGTCCCGGGTGTCGGTCTCGCTATAGCGAAGCCGGTTGGCCCAGAGGTCCTGGTCGTAGCCGATGATCTGAGGACGATCGTGCGCAAGTACCATACGGAGCCGATATCCGCCCACCAGTTCCGAGTCCGCCAGGTGAGCCACCGTCTCGCGCATCGACCACTTGCCCGGGGCTTCCGGGGTAGACAGGGCGGCCGGGGGCACCGAGTCGATCAACTGTTTGACTGCGTCTGGAGTGCGCCGTAGAACCTCCACGGGATCGCTGTCGGCAAGCAGTCCGAGCAGCGCGTCGACGTATCTCGCGGTCTCTTCGGGGGTCGCCGCGGCGGGATTGGTGAACACGCTCATGGTTTATCCTTCGCAAGGCTCATGCTATCGCAGGCTCTCGGACACAGAGGAGATGTGACGATGACAACTCGAGGATGGCGGAGGCGATCGTGGATGGCGGCCGCGATCGTGCTGTGTGTGTCGCTGGCCTCTGCCAGCGTCGCGAGCGCGGATCAGATCACGGTGTTGTGTTCGAACGGCTTCAAGGCCGTGCTGCAGGATCTGGCGCCGCAGTTCGAGAAGGCGACGAAACACGAGGTCGTCATCCGTTACAGCGTATCGGCAGAGCTCAAGAGACGAATAGAAGGCGGTGAGACCTTCGACGTCGCGATCCTGACGCCGGGCCTGATCGACGATTTGATCAAGACAAAGCGAATCGCAGCCGATTCTCGCGCTCCGCTCGCACGTTCCGGCTTTGCTCTGGCCATGCGTCGTGGCGCGCAAAAACCCGATGTCCAGACCGTGGAGTCACTGAAGGCGACGCTGCTCGCGTCGCGGTCCATCGCGTTCGCGAAGGAAGGCTCGGGCGGCGTCTACCTGATGACGCTGCTCAAGAAGCTCGCGTTGACGGAGCAGATGACCCCCAAGTTCAAGCCGACGACCACCGGCGACGACGTCAGTCACGCGGTGGCACAGGGTGACGCCGAGCTGGGAGTATTGCCCCTGAGCGAGATCCTGCCGGTTCCCGGCGTCGAGGTGGCCGGGACGTTTCCTGCCGAAGTACAGGACTACTCAGTGATGGTCAGCGGCATTGGCGTGGCCGCCACCCACTCAACCGCTGCACGGGCGCTCATCGAATTTCTCACCTCTCCGGCTGCCTTGCCGATCGTCCAGAAGCGCGGAATGCAGCGGTAGAAAAGGCCTAGAGATAGGGCCCGTTCTGGGCCACAATAGCGACGGTCAGAAGAGGGTCCGGAGGAGCGATGCGCCGACTCACCTCGATCTTTGCGCTGCTCGTCGGCGGCTGGATAAGTGCTGCCGTCTCGAGCGTTGAGATCTGGGCGAGACAACCCCAGCAGCCTGCAGCGGCTGCGGCGTCCAGTCCGCAAGCTGTCTTCAATCAGTACTGCGTTACCTGTCACAACCAGAGACTGCGCACGGCCGGACTCGCGCTCGACACGCTGGACCCCGCGACGCCGAGTGCGAACGCCGAGACCTGGGAGCGCGTGATCGGGAAGCTGCGCGCGCAGTCGATGCCTCCACCAGGACGGCCACGGCCCGACGCCGCGACGTACCGATCCGTCGCAACGGCGCTCGAACGTGATATCGACCAGGCATGGGCCGCGCATCCGAATCCAGGCCGCATTGGCGCCGTTCATCGGTTGAATCGCACCGAGTACACCAACGTCATTCGCGATCTGTTCGCGCTCGACCTCGACGTGCGTCCGCTCCTGCCCGGTGACGAGACCGCGGACGGCAGCTTCGACAACCTCGCCGATGCGCTCTCGATTTCAACCGCGCACCTCGAGCGCTATCTCTCCGTCGCGCGACAGGTCACGCGTACCGCCGTGGGACTTCCACCGGCGAGCCCTGGAATCGAGACCTTCGACATCCCGATCCACGTACTGCAAAACGATCGGCAGAGCGACGATCTCCCGTTCGGATCGCGCGGTGGCATTGCCATCCCCTACAACGTTCCGGTGGACGGCGAGTATCTTGTGAAAGTCCGCCTGCAGCGCCAGTACCAGGAGTACCTCAAAGGGATGGGATGGCCGCAGCAGCTCGATGTCCGGCTGGACGGGAAGCTGATCAAACGGTTCACCGTCGGAGGCGACGCCAAGGGACGGCCTGCCGCATTGAGCTATGCCGGCGACGGTGAGCCTGGCTTCGCCGGCGATCCGGAATGGGAAAAGTACATGCAAGTCACGGGAGATGCGCAGCTCGAGGTGCGCCTCGCCGTCACTGCCGGACCTCATATCGTCGGCATCTCTTTTGTGCGCGAGCTGTGGGAACCCGAAGGGCTGCCGCGTCCACCGCAACGAGGGCGAACGATCGCCAACGACAACGACTACATGGGATACGCGAATGTGGGCGCCGTGCAGATCGGTGGTCCATACAAGGGAGCAGCGCCGGCGCAGGAGACGCCGAGCCGGCGCGCGATCTTCGTGTGCCAGCCGCGCTCGCAATCGGACGAGCGTGCCTGTGCCACGACGATCCTGTCGAAGATCGCGCGGCGCGCGTATCGGCGGCCGGTGACGAAGGGTGATATCGACGGTCTGCTCGAATTCTTCGAACGAGGACGAGAGGATGGTCACAGCTTCGAGGCCGGTATTCAGCTGGCGCTCGAACGTGTGCTCGTCGACCCCGATTTTCTGCTGCGCGTCTATCGCGATCCATCGGGCAGGGACGTCGCCTATCGCCTGAGCGACCTCGAGGTGGCGTCGCGGTTGTCGTTCTTCCTGTGGAGCAGCATTCCTGACGATCGGCTGCTCGATCTCGCCGAAAGCAAACAGCTCACACGTCCGGCAACGCTCGAGCGAGAAGTGCGCCGCATGCTGGCGGACTCGCGTGCCACCAGCGCGCTCGTTGATGGATTCGCCGCGCAGTGGCTGAACCTCCGCCGCGTCGGCGAAGTCGTCGTCGATCCGGATCGCTATCCGACCTATGACGAAAGTCTCCTCCAGGCGTTCCAGCGAGAGACCGAGCTTTTCATCGCGAGCACGCTTCGCGAGGATCGCAGTGTGGTCGAGCTGCTCAACGCCAACTACACGTTCGTCAACGAGCGGCTCGCCCGGCATTACGGGATTCCTGACATCTACGGCAGCCGCTTCCGTCGCGTGGCGCTGGCCAATTCCGATCAGCGCGGCGGACTGCTGGCGCACGGCTCGGTACTGGCGACGACCTCGTATCCCGATCGCACCTCACCCGTTCTGCGCGGCAAGTTCCTCTTGAACAACATTCTCGGATTGCCTTCGCCGCCGCCGCCTCCCGGCGTCGACACCAATCTCGCGGAGGTGAAGGCCAACGTCACACCGCCGACGATCCGTGAGCGGCTTGCCCAGCATCGAACCAATCCGAGCTGCGCAAGTTGTCACTCTGTGATCGATCCGCTCGGTTTCGCGCTCGAACAGTTCGATGCCATCGGCGCGTGGCGGACGACAGACGAAACCGGGCGGCCGGTCGATTCCGCTGCTGCGACGTTGAGTGGGGCAAAGCTCGACGGCCTTACCGGTCTGCGGGCGTTCCTGCTCGCCGATCCAGAGCAGTTTCCGCGGACGGTGACGGAAAAGCTGATGGCGTATGCGCTGGGCCGACGCCTCGAGTACTACGATCGCCCCGCTGTGCGCGCGATCGTTCGTGAGGCTGCGGCCAACAAGTATCGCTGGTCCGCGCTGATTGCGGGCATCGTGAAGAGTCCGGCCTTCCTGATGCGAGGAACGGATGGAGTGGAGAGAGCACAATGACTTTTCTCACCGGAAAGGCGCTGCCACGACGCACGGTTCTGCGCGGACTGGGAGCCTCGCTGTCACTGCCGCTGCTCGACGCCATGCTTCCCGCATTCGCGACGCGCGTCCGGGCAGCCACGACTCGAGCACATCGCTTTCTCGCTTTCTACGTGCCGAACGGCATGGCGATGGAGTACTGGACGCCGAAAGGCGAGGGCAAGGACTTCGCGCTTTCGCCGATCCTGGAGCCGCTGGCGCCGTTCAGAAACCAGATGCTCGTCCTCTCCGGCATCAACGCGAGCTGGAACTACATTCACGCTGGCGCTTCAGGATCCTTCCTCACCGGCACGACGCGCGGCGGCCGAAACGAAGTGGAGATTCTGGCCGACGTGTCGATGGATCAACTGCTGGCACGCCACTTCGCCAGCGAAACGCAGGTCGCTTCGCTCGAGCTCGCGATGGATCCGCCGGCGAACGCGGGTGCCTGCACCGGGATTCTCAGTTGTGCCTACACACACACGATCTCGTGGCGCAGCGCGACACAGCCGCTGCCGATGGAATACAACCCGCGCGCCGTCTTCGAGCGCCTGTTCGGCGACAGCGGTAGCACGGGCAAAGCCGCACGAGAGGCGCGGCTGGCGCAGCAAAAGAGCCTGCTGGATTCCGTGAACGAGAAGCTCGCCACGCTACGGAAAGAACTCGGCGCCCAGGACCAGGCCAAAGTCGAGCAGTACACAGAAGCGGTTCGCGACATCGAACGGCGAATCCAGAAGGCCGAACAGCAGCGCGACGTCGAGCTGCCGACTCTGGACGAGCCGCAGGGTGTGCCGCCGGTCTTCGAAGACCATCTGGCGCTGATGCTCGACCTGCAGGTGCTCGCCTTCCAATCCGATCTGACTCGCGTGATCACGTTCATGATCGGCAAGGAACAGAGCGCGCGCCCGTACCCGCAGATTGGCGTGCCCGAGGCGCACCATCCGCTGTCGCATCACAACGATGTGCCGGAGATCATCGCGCACCTGTCGAAGATCAATCGCTATCACACCGAGCTCTTCTCGAAGCATCTGGCCCGGCTCCGGGCGACGCCGGACGGCGACGGCTCGCTGCTCGATCACATGACCATCATGTACGGCTCCGGAATCTCCAACAGCACGCGGCACTCGGGGACGAACCTGCCCCTGATGCTCGTCGGCGGCGGCGCCGGACGCCTCGATGGCGGCCGGCATGTGAAATACACGGACAAGCCCTCGATCGCGAATCTGCTCGTCACATTGATGGACAAGCTCGATGTGCCCGTCGAGAAAATCGGTGGCAGCACGGGCAAGCTGCCACTCGACACGCTCTCGGGTGTGTGATGTCTGGAGCTTCTTTCTTCCATCGTAGAGCGGAGGCCTTCGCCTCCGCGACCACGCGGAGGCTGAAGCCTACGCTCTACGTTGTCGCTCTCTCTGTCCTGCTGACGGGCGCGGCGCCGACGTTGCCGTTAATCAACGCCGCCCGCAACGCCGATCGTGACGCCGTTCGCCGGCTGGTGCAGGAAAAAGCCGACGTGAATGCGACGGAGCCGGATGGCACGACGGCACTGCATTGGGCGAGCTACCGTGACGATGTGGAGAGCGCGGAACTGCTGATCAAAGCGGGCGCGAACGTAAACGCGGCGAACGACCTCGGAGCGACACCGCTGTGGACGGCGAGCCTCAACGGCAGCGCCGCCATGGTTCGGCGCCTGCTTCAAGGCGGCGCCAATCCCAATGCGACGCTGCTGCTCGGCGAGACGCCGCTGATGGTCGCTGCCCGCTCGGGCAACGCCGACGTCGTTCAGCAGCTCGTGACCCGGGGAGCGAACGTCAACGCCCGCGCCGCCCGCGGCCAGACGGCGCTGATGTGGGCCGTCGCGCAGAAGCATCCCGACGTGGTCAAAGTGCTGCTCGCCGGCGGCGCCGACGTCCATACCCGATCCGAGAGCTGGAGCCAGATGGAAGCCGTCTCTCCGCACGGCGTGCCCGAGTACAACCGCGAGATTCCGTACGGCAAGAACACGGCACTGATGTTCGCTGCGCGGGTGGGCGACCTCGAATCCGCTCGGCTCCTCGTGACGGCAGGAGCGAACGTCAACGACGAGGATGCCTGGGGCATCAGTGTCGTAACGCTGGCGGCGCACTCGGGCTTCGTGGATCTCGTCGAGTTCCTCCTCGACAAGGGCGCCGATCCAAACCGATCCGCGGCGGGTTTCGCCCCGCTGCATGAGGCCATCATGCGCCGCGATGAGCCGCTGGTTCGCACACTGCTCGCGCATGGCGCCGATCCGCATGCCCCTCTGCAGGCCTGGACGCCGACCAGGAGACAATCAAGCGACCTGCATTTCGAGCCCGAGCTCGTCGGTGCGACGCCGTACTGGCTGGCCGCCCGCTTCTGGCAGCCGAACGTCATGCGCCTGCTCGTCGAGCTTGGCGCCGATCCCCGGTCCGTCCATCGCAGCGACAGAATCGTTGACGGCAAGGAAGGGCGCGCCTACGACCATCGCTACGACGCGACGAACGCGCTGATGGCCGCGCTCGGCATGGGTGGCGGCGGCAACGCATGGGTGCAACCGGATCGAAGTCAGCGAGAGGCGCTCACACTCGAAACCGTGAAGCTGGCCGTCGACCTGGGGGTCGACGTCAACGCGACGAACACCGATGGACGAACGGCGCTCGACGCGGCGAAGACACTCAAGTACGAAACGGTCGTCGCATTTCTCGTCGCGAAGGGCGCCAAGGCTGGTATGCCCGACAAGAAGGACGAGCCCGCCGACAAGAAGGACGACCCTGCGGCCGCAGCCGTTCCACGCGCAAACTGAACGTTCGATGGGCACAGTCCAGTCGACATTCACGCGGAAAATGCCGCCCCTCGCAATGCGTTGCCTGATGGGCGTCGCCATGTTCGGCGTGGCTGGGCCCATCATCCGCATCCTCGATTGGCTCGGACGTGCGCCGGCCTTTGTGGCGTCGATGGCCGAACGGCGGCAGCGCGCAGCGGCTGCCAGGAATCCCCTGCGGACGTATACGCCGACCAGCCATGATGTCTTCGTCGCCGCGCACGTCAAGAGCGGCACGAATTGGATGATGCAAATCGCGCATCAGCTCGCCTTTCATGGCGACGGCGAATACGAGCACATCCACAGCGTCGTGGCGTGGCCTGACGTGGCGATGATGGGGCCGATGAACCACTACGCCATCCCCATCGATGATCCTTCAGTGTGGATGGCATCGCCGGAAAAGAAGCGCATCATCAAGACCCATCTCGACTGGGACTGGCTCCCTTACTCGGACGACGCCCGTTACCTCATCGTGATACGCGATCCAAAAGACGTCTTCGTTTCCAGCTACTTCTTCTTCGTCAAGAACGGTCCGCTGAGTTTCACGAAATTCTCGGTCGAGACCTGGCTCGAGATTTTCCTGTCGGCGGGCATGGGCGTGTGGTCCTCGTGGCCGGTGAACACCGCGGGATACTGGGCGCAGCGACATCGGAAGAATGTCCTGATCGTTCCTTTCAACGCGATGAAACGGGACCTGCGCGAGACCGTGAGGAGAGTCGCTGATTTCATGGATGTCCGCGCCGGCGACGAGGTGATCGATCGCGTATGCGAGAAGGCTTCGTTCGCCTACATGAAGCGCATCGACGACAAATTTCGCGCGTGGGAGATGATCCCTTGGAAGTCCACGGCCGCCCCGATGATGCGCAAGGGCAACAAGGCGGATTCGTCCGAGCTGTTGACACTCGACCAACAGCGGCGCATCGATGAACATTTCATGAGCGAGCTGCGACGGCTCGGCTCCGATTTTCCGTATGAAGAATTTTGCGAGATCACTCCGGGTTTGAAGGCGACAGCCTGATCGCGGGCGACGTCCATCAGGCAAAAAAAATCGACCACAGAATCGCGACCAACGCGAGCGCGACGAGTGCCGCTGCCACCACTGCCAGGTACCGTCGCCTGGTCGAAGACGATGATGCTGGCGCGAGCCAGTGAGCCGGAGACGCGGTCGTCGCACCGCTGTCCAGGGCGGTGAGCGCAACGATCAGATCCTGCATGGACTGAAAGCGCCTCGACGGATCCTTTTCGAGGCATCGACGAAGCACCTGCTCCAGGGGAAGCGATACCTGCGAGTTACTGGAGTGGATCTCAGGAATATCCTCGCGCACGATCGCCATCATCGTCTCGGGAAGTGTCTTGCGCGCAAACGCGCACCGGCCGGTGACCATCTCGTAAAGGATGGCGCCGAGCGCGAAGATGTCACTGCGGCCATCGACAGGAGCGCCACGCACCTGTTCGGGCGACATATAGCCTGACATGCCAAGCCCGAGCCCTGGCCGCAGTTGCGGCGCGCCCGTCGGCACGACGCCTGCCACCGCCATCACGCCGCTCGCTTCCGTGTCGACCAGTTTTGCCAGCCCGAAGTCGAGAATCTTCGCCCGCCCGTCGCTGGTGATGAACACGTTGTCCGGTTTCAAATCGCGATGGACGATCCCCTCGTCATGCGCCGCGGCAAGGCCGTGTGCAATCTGTACAGCGAAATCGAGCGCCTCCCGGACCGGTACAGGGCCTCCGGCTACACGCCGGCGCAGCATCTCGCCATCGAGCAGTTCCAGCACGATGTACGGAGCGCCCTCGTGCACCCCCACGTCGTACATCGCGAAAATGTTCGGATGATTCAGAGCCGCAGCAGCGCGCGCCTCCTGCTCGAAGCGACGCAGTCGGCCGGGATCTGCCGAGGCGTTTGCCGGAAAAACCTTGATCGCGACGTCACGACCCACTCGAGGGTCTCGCCCACGATAGACGTCACCCGCCCCTCGCGATCCGAGCAGGGAAAAGATCTCATAGGGACCGAGGTGGACACCTGATGTGAGCGGCATGCCGAAGAAGATGCTACTCGACTCGAAGCCGCGTCTGCCTGGGACTTCGCTCAGACCGCGGAAATGCCCGCGAGATCGCGTCGCGATGGACGCTTTCAGGAGGCCCGCGACGCCTCGTCTCGCAGCGCGAGGATCGGGTCGACACGCGTGGCTCGTCGGGCGGGCAGCAGGGTCGCGCCCGCCGCGGCACTGATCAGAACCAGGGCGGCAACCGCGAATGACGGCAGGTCGAACGGGCCGACGCCGTAGAGAATGCCCGTCAGCGCGCGGGCGAGAATGATGGCAGCGATCAGGCCAAGCGCGATGCCGACGGCGATCAGAACCAGGCTGTTTCGAAGGACCAGACCAATCGTGCTTCCAGCGGACGCGCCGAGCGCCATTCGCAACCCGATCTCCCGTGTGCGTTGCGTCACTGAGTAGGACAGCACGCCGTAGAGACCGAGAGCCGCAAGCAGCAGCGCCGCGATCGCGAAAGCTGACAGCAGCGTCATGCTCAACCGCGGCAGAAAGACCGCTCGCGCGAGAATCTGATCCATCGTGCTGAGATCGTAGATGGCCTGCTGCGAGTCGACTCTCCAGATCATCCGCTGTAGTGCGTCAGCAACGGTCTTCGGGTCTTTCTCGGCACGCGCCACGACCGCCATTGCCGCAACAGGATTCTGGCGCAGCGGCAGATAGACCTGTTTGCGGGGCTCGCTGTCGAGTCCCTCGCCGCGTACGTCGCCGACGACACCCACGATCACGCTCTTTCCATGGGGATTCTGAATGACCTGCCCGATCGGACTCCGATCCGGAAAGTAGCGGCGCGCCATCGTTTCGTTGATCACGCTGGTGCGCGCAGCCTCGGTGGTATCTCGCTCGTCGAGAAAGCGCCCGGCCAGGAGGGTTATTCTCATCGTCTCGAAGTATCCGGGCGCCACGGTGCGGACCTCGGCGATCGGATCCTCGGTGCCGGGTGGCGCTTGCCCTTCGATCGCAAATGGCAATGCCGATGCGCTACCGACGTCATGCATCGGCAGCGCCGAGACGGCCGTTGCCGCCTGCACGCCGGGCTCGGCGCGCATGAGCGCCACGACATCTTCAAAAAACTGCACCAGCCGGTGGCGCTCGGGGTATTTTGTCGGCGGCAGGAACACCTGCGCCGCGACCAGGTTGCCGGGTGTGAAGCCCGGATCGACCTGCAGCAGCTTGGTGAAGCTCCGCGTCATGAGCCCCGCGCCGACCAGCAGCACGAGCGCCATCGCTACTTCGGCGACGACGAGGCCGCTGAGCACTCGCCTCGCGTACAGACTCGGCGTCGCTCCAGCTGATTCCGTCAGCGCTTCGCGAAGTCGCGCACGAGATGCATGGAACGCCGGCAGCAGACCGAAGGCGAGGCCGACAACCAACGAGACGACGCTCGTGAACAGGAGCACGCCGGCGTCGAGTCGGATCAGCTCCGCGCGCGGCAGCCGCACCTCAGGAAGCGCCGCCAATAAACGCAATCCGCCGACGGAGGCCAGGAGTCCCAGAACCCCACCGAGCACAGCGAGCACGAGGCTCTCGGCGAGGATGGGTTGCGAGATCTCCCATGTCCCCGCCCCGAGCGCACCGCGCACGGCAAGTTCGCGACGCCGATCCGACAGACGAGCCAGCAGCAGATTCGCCATGTTGGCGCAGACAATCAGGAGAAGGAAGCCGACGGCGCCCATCAGAACCATCAGCGCCGGACGCGACGCCGCGACCAGCTGTTCGTGAGCGGCTACGACTTTGGCATTCCACCGCTCGTTGCTCGTCCGATTCTCGGAGGCGATGCGGCGCGATAGGACACTCAGCTCAGCTTGCGCCTGTTGCACTGTGGCTGATGGCGCGAGGCGGCCGACAACGGTGAGCGCGCGTACGCGGCGGGACCGTCCGTGAACGTCATTCTGATCGAACGCCAGCGGCGTCCAGACCTCCACGGCAGTACTCGTTGGAAACTCGAACCCCGCCGGCATCACGCCGACAACGGTGTACGGTTCGGCGTTCAACTGGATCGTGCTGCCGACGATCTCGGGTCGGGCGCCAAAGACACGCTCCCAGAATCCGTGGCTGATCACCGCAACCCGATCGGACCCAACGATGGCTTCATCGGTTCTAAAGCGCCGGCCCACTGCGGCGTCCGCCTTGAGTACAGCGAACAGTTCGGGCGTGGCCCTCACCGCCGACACGTTCTCGGGAGTGCCAGCGCCGGCGAACGTGAAGTCGACATAGCGGTAGGCAGCTATCGCTTCGAGCGTGCGCGTTTCCGCTTTCCAATCCTCGAAGGTCGGGATCGATACTCGATCGAGCGCCCCATCCGGATTGACTTCCCAGAGCACGACGAGCCGCTCCGGATCCTCGTACGGCAGCGGGTTCAGGATGACTGCTTTGACGACGCTGAAAATCGCCGTGTTCGCGCCTATCCCGAGCGCCAGCGTCAACAAGGCGATGCAGGTAAACGTCGGCTGTCGCCGCAAGGTCCTGCATGCGTGTCTGATGGCCACAACCCAACCAGCCAAGCCCGCTCCTCCCAGGAATGCTGGCGATTATCCCGCAACTGGCCGCGTGGCGGTCCGATTCATCGCGACCCACCATTCGCCAGTCAGAAGAGTTCGAACACCGGCACTCCCCACGGCATGTCAGGGATGGCACGCCGTTGTGAGGACCTGGCAGTAAGATCCGCTCCACTATGACTCTGGTCTCTCTACGCGCTGCCCTGTACTGCTTTTCCGTCATCGTCAGCGCACTGCTGCTTCCATCGCTTGCCGTGGCGCAGTGGCTGAACGTGCCGCAGTCGGCGATTCCGCGCACCGCCGACGGCCAAACCGATCTGCGGGCGCCGACACCGCGACTGCCGGATGGCAAGGCCGATCTGACGGGAGTCTGGCGCTCCACCGACAACAAGTTCGTTCGTGACCTGGCGGCGGACATGGATCCCGACGACGTGCCGTATCGGCCGTGGGCGAAAGCGCTGTTCGACGCCCGCAAGAACGGCGCCCATTCGCGAGAAGACCCGGACGCGCACTGCCTTCCCCAAGGAATCCCCAAGATCGATGCAGTCGCCTACCCATGGAAGATCATCCGGACGCCGATCTCATATGTGATCGTCTACGAGACGTTCACGTACTGGCGGCAGATCTTCATCGATGGGCGCACCGTCGATCCTGATGCCAATCCGACCTGGATGGGCTACTCGACCGGCAGATGGGAGGGCGACACGTTCGTCGTCGACACGCGCGGCTTCAACGGAAAAGTGTGGCTCGATCAACTCGGCCGGCCCAGCACCGATCAGCTTCACGTGATTGAGCGCTTCACCCGACCTGACTTTGGACGCCTGGTTATCGATGTGACAATCGATGACCCCGGCGCTTACACGACGTCGTGGACCGTGAGGCAGGAGGTATACCTGCGGCCAGACTGGGAGCCCCTCGAGTTCATCTGCGGCGAGAACAACCGCGACATCGAGCGCCTTCCCGGAGGGCACGTCGTGGTTCCAAACATCGAAGCTGCTGCGGGGCTGGGAATTCCCTTGAAATGATGTCCTCCGGATAGAGCGCAGTTGGGGCGAGGCGCCTGCTCATCGGACCAGGTCAGCACCGCATTGAGATGCCGCACCGGTAATTGAGGCGGTCCTTCGATGAGCACGAACCATTCTGACAATGGGGCGGGTTTACGACGGCCTGTGGAATCACGCGTGTGAACTGACCGCGCTGCAACAGCTCTCAACCCTTGCCGCCGCGGCCGGTGACTTCGTATCCGTGGTGCTGATTGTCCGCACCGTTGCTGTCTTGCAGTCCGTTTCCCGACTAGCCCTGGTCCGAGAGGTGTTCGCCCAGCCAAAGTCTCAGGCTCCCGTCCGACTCGGTGTGTGGGACCGAGCGTGCGTCCGCAATCCAAGCCCTGGCACCTGAGTCCCTGTAGATCTCATCTTCCAGGGACCAGGCGATTCTCCCAGCGACGATTTGCACGAGTGCGATCTCCCATTCAGTGCTCCGCCGTCCGGTTCGGTTCACCACTTCCATCACTGCCTGTTTTGCCCCGGAGCGCACCAGCGGGACGGCAATTAGCGACGAGACGTCGTCTGGCCATATGGCCGCGCTCAGTGCGGCTACGCCTGACGGGTCATTGTGGACCACCAACGTACGGGCCGTGTCGGCCTCCCGGGCGACAAGCGGCCGATGATTCCCTCGTTGACACTGAAGTCCGTCGCTGGCACAGAAAACGTGATGAGGGACGCGGCCGAAGTGGATCAACGCAATTCCCTCCGCGTTCAGCGCTATACGCAGACGATCCAGGAGCTCCGTCACGAACTCGAGGTCACCAAACGCATTGAGAGCAGGGTCAGTCAGATGCTGTAGTGTCGACAGCCGTCGCTGGGCCTGGGCGACTTCCGCGCCGAGCTGCGCATGCGCTTCGGCGGCGGACCAGTCCGCGGCGGCCCGTGCCTGCTGGCGTGTCAGGTCGTGCACGACCATGCTGAACCCGTCGAACCCGCCCGAGATCAGGGGGCTAATCTCGACTTCCGCGGCAAACGTCCCGGCGGCGCGCACTTGCCGACCGGTGTGACGAATCGAGTCGAGTCGTGCGTCGGTGAGCAGCCGAAAGAAATCCGCTTCGCCAAGCTCGTCGAACATGGTCGCCGCGCCCCTGCCCACCATTTCGCCGCTGTCGAAACCATACACGCGTGTGGCACTCGTACGCCAATCGCTGATGTGCCCCGTTCGGTCGAGCAGAATCAGCGCCGTGTCCTCCGACGCGTGCTCAAGACGACTCAGCGCGGCGTCCATTCGACTCGCTTGACGCTTAACTGACCCGAGCTCGCGAATCGAACTCTTCACTGTCGCGAGGCTCTGCCGCGAGTCTTGACTGACTCTCGCCATACGAAGGATGACGAACGCGATCAGCAGCCCCTCCACGCCAAACAGCAATGCCGTCGAAAAAGTACCCGCCGACGCGATAGGGACCAACAGCACGGAGAGGAGAGTGGCAACGAGCGCTGCGGCCGTTCCACCGTACGCTGCAGACAGCGCAATCGCAAGGTGCAAGAGCCAGAACTGCGGCTGATCGAATGAAGAGCGGAGCATCCCCCCTAGCAGCACCGACCCGGCGACAAGACTTACAGCGAGGCCGAGCGCAGCGAGGCGGCTGCGCTCGCCGAATTCAATCGCGTCCAGATGCGGGGCGACTCGGCCGCGGAAAGACGTCCACGATTCTGCCGCTTGCGTAAGCCAACCCCGCGCCTGTTCCGCTATAAGCCGTCGCATATTCCTCTCCGTGCGCGCGAACGTTTCACCGTGACGTCTGCATGCAGAAACTTCAGTGGAGCAGGCGAAGCCCACTGCGCGTGAGCAGACGCTGTGTATCGACGGCGGCGATCAGCTGTCACAGGACTTCAGACCGGAGTGCCCTCGTTGAGAGCAGGCGCCAGCACCGTGGCGGGATCCAACCGTATGCCGTTCGTTACAGTGCGCACATTATGGACTGGGCCAGTATGTCCGCAAAGATCAATATGTCTTTCACTGCGAGCTCGACTTCAGATTTATCGGAGATCAAGATGCCGGTCGCAGAGAAAGTCGAGCGCTGCGCACCGAAGAGTACTTCGCGGCACGCGCCTAAAGCGACATCAGGAAGGCTCTGCTAATGACTCATCTGTACTGGCGGCGGGTCGTCAGACCCGCCGTTTCATTCGGACAGCGGCGGCGGGTTCTCGACGTCCTGCGGGATCACGCGCGTGAACTGGCCGCGCTGCAGCAGTTCACGCCCTTTCCCGCCGCGGCCGGTGACTTCGTACTTGGTAGTGCTGATCGTCTGCTCGGCGCCACGGCTCGTTTCGACGCGCATGATGTCGCGATCGCCAGTCGACGCGATGAATCCAAGCACGCGGTCCTTGCCACCGAGCTTGAGGAGGATCACACCTTTACCGGGCCCGGACAGGTAGTTCACTTCGTCTGCCCGGCACAGGATGGCGCGCGCCTCCTCGGTGGCGGCGATGATGATCTCTTCGCCGGTGATCTTCGCGACCCCGACGACCTCCACCCCTTCCGACGGGCGCGCGTAGCGTCGTCCGGCCCGCGTGCTCGGTTCCAGGAACGAGTCCAGGCCAAAGCGCAGGCTGTAGCCGTCGCTCGTCACCGCGATCGCGTGTACTCGAGGGATCGCTCCTTCCTTCTTCGGAGAGATCTCACCTGCGACCCGCGCGTCGAGGCTCACGGCGGCGATCACTCGCTCCTGATCGCGGAGCTTGAACAGCTTCTGCACCGGCTCCCCGTACCCCGTCGACGCCGGCACGTCGATGATGCGCGAGGTGTATGCGGCGCCAAGGTTCGTGAAGAACGCGACGGTCGCGCGCGTACTACCCGGCAGGACGGCAAGCACGGAATCCCCCTCGCGCAGCCTCGTGGTCGAGAGGTCTCTCACCTCCTTCTGACGTTTCACCCACCCGTCGCGCGAGACGATCACCACGTTGTCTTCTTCGACAATGAAATCGTCTTCGGTGAAGGCGACGTCCTCTTCGGACTCGATGAGCGTACGCCGCTTGTCGTTCTTGGCGTAGCGCTCCTGGATCTCCTCGATCTCGTCGCGAACGACTTTCCAGCGCCCGTCCTCGTCCTTGAGCAGCGACGAGATCTGCCGCGCGCGCTTCCGCTTGTCTGCGAGCTCCTGCTGAATCACCAGGATTTCAAGGCGTGCCAGGCGATAGAGTTTCAGCTCGAGGATCGCATCGGTCTGCTCGGCGTCGAGTTCAAACCGCTTCATGATCTTCGCGGCCGCGTCCGCCTTGCCTTCCGACTTGCGGATCATGCGGATGATCTCGTCCAGCGCGTCGAAGACCTTCTCGAAGCCCTCGAGAATGTGGATGCGCTTCTTCAGCGACTCGAGCTCGTGCTCGAGACGATTGGTGACGACTTCGAGGCGGAAGTGCAGGAAGTGCCAGAGGATCGCCTTGAGATCCAGGCGCTCGGGACGGCCTACTTCCGCGTTTTCAGTCGGAATGAGACAGGTCAGGTTGACGATGAAGTTGGTTTGCAGCGGCGTGTTCTTGAACAGATACGCCATCACCATCTTCGGATCGGCGTCGCGCTTCAACTCCAGCGCAATGCGCACATCGTCTGTGGATACGTCTTTGACGTCGAGGAGCGGCGGCAATTTCCGCGACAGCACGACCTCGGCAATCCGTTCGACGAGCGCCGCCTTGTTGACGGCGTAGGGGATACTCGTCACGTAGATCGTCTGGCTGCCGCGCGTACTCGGCCCTTCAGTCCACGTGGCGCGGAGGCGAACGGTGCCCGATCCGGTTTTGTAAATCTCTTTGAGCTCGTCGGGCGAATTCAGAACCTGTGCGCCGGTCGGAAAATCAGGGCCCTTGACGTAGCGACAGAGTTGAATGCTGCTGAGATCCGGGTTGTCGAGCAGCTTGATCAGTGCCGTGCAGACTTCCGCAAGGTTGTGCGGCGGGATGTTCGTGGCCATGCCAACGGCAATGCCGGTCGTGCCGTTGATGAGCAGGTTGGGAATCCGCGCCGGCAACACGACCGGTTCGGTTTTGGTGCCATCGTAGTTGGGCCGAAAAGGAACCGTTCGCTGCTCGATCTCAGTGAGCAGCTCGTCCGAGATGCGGGCCAGCCGGCATTCGGTGTAGCGCATCGCGGCGGCGCCGTCGCCGTCGAGCGACCCGAAGTTGCCGGAGCCGTCGACCAGCGGATAGCGCAGCGAGAACGGTTGCGCCATGCGGACCAGCGTCTCGTAGAGCGCCACGTCGCCGTGCGGATGGTAACTGCCCATGACGTCGCCGACGACCTTGGCGCACTTTCGATGTTTCGCGTCGGCCGTCATGTTCTGCTGCCACATCGTGTACAGGATGCGGCGCTGCACCGGCTTCAGGCCGTCGCGAACATCCGGCAACGCGCGCGAGGTGATGACCGAGAGCGCGTAATTCAGGTAGCGGCTCTGCGCGGCCTCGTGCAAGGCGACGCCGTCAGCACCACCTGGCGGCGGAGGCGGAGCGCTCTGTTCCTCTGGTAGATCGAATAGCGACGGACTCGACTTGCGAGATCTCTTCAAGGCTTCCTAATAGTAAGGTACCTTGATCGATCATGTTCAATCGGAAGACTGTCGCGTTTTTGCGAGCGCTGAAACGGAACAACAATCGCGAATGGTTTCGTGCGCGGAAGGGCGATTACGAGCAACACGTGCGCGCACCGATGATCGAGGTGGTCGCTCGATTGTCCACTGATTTCCGCGCCTTCGCGCCCGAGCTGATCGCAGATCCGAAGGTCTCACTCTTCCGCATCTATCGTGACACGCGGTTCAGCAGCGACAAGACACCATTCAAGACGGCTATCGCGGCGCACTTCCCAAGCCGCCACTTCGCGAGAAACCTCGGCGCCGGTCTGTATTTCGAAGTCGCGCCCGCATGGCTGTGGATCGGCGGCGGCATGTATAGGCCTTCGACAACCGACCTCCAGGCGATTCGCAACGAGATTGCCGCCACGCATCCTCGCTTTCATCGATTGGTGACAACGCCGGTGTTCAAGAAGACATTCGGTGAGCTGACGGGCGAGCGCCTCACTCGCGTGCCCAACGGGTACCCCAAAGATCATCCCGCCGCGCACTACCTGCAATTCAAGCAATTCATCGGCGGCTGTGAATACGAGGCAGCGTTTGCCACGAGCCCACGCTTCTATTCCGAGCTGCTGCGAGTGTTCAAGGCGGTGACGCCGCTCGTCAGATTTCTCAACACCGCCATACTCGAAGCGGCTACGCCACCACCGGTGCTCGTGGACGAGCCGCCATCGCGAGATCGGCGGCGAACCGCCTTGCCTCCTCCGGCTGCAACGCCGATGTGGTGACTCGAATGGCGGGCGGGCTCTGAACACGAAACCGCTCTCCCGGCGCCACTGCCCATCCCCGATCGGCCAACGCCTGCACCGTCGCGGTTTCCGCGCGAACGGGAATCCAGACGTTGAAGCCCGATCGCCCGTGCGCGCGGATGTCGTGCGCCGCGAGCGCGTCGACCAACGCGCGGCGTCGAGCCGCGTACGCCTCCGCCGCTCGGGCGAACAGACGCCCGCTCGAGGGATCCGACCAGAGCGCCCAGGTGAGACGCTGCAACAGGTGACTCACCCACCGGACAGTAATCGCCTGGCGCCGCTGCAGTCGTCCGATTGTGATGGGATCGCCGGTCACGACGGCAACACGCAGATCCGGCCCGAGCCACTTCGACGTGGATCTGACGACGGCCCAGTGTTCTCGCTCGGGTGTCAGCGTGACCTGTGGTGAACCCGATACTGCCGCCGAGTCATCGACTTCGATCACGAGCGCCCCGGCGCGACGACGGAGAATGCGATTGAGGTCGGAGGCGCGCCTCGGGTTGATCGCAGCGCCAGTCGGATTCTGCGCACGCGACGACAGCACCACCGCCGGCACTGCTGGCCGTAGCGCCCGCTCCAGCGGCTCCGGCAGCGGTCCGTCATCGTCGACACCGAAAGGAACCGGCACCAGTCCAAGTGACATCAGCAGATCGAGGAGCGCCGGAAACGTCGGGTCTTCGACTGCCACGTGATCGCCTGCCCGGGCATGCTCGCGCAAAAGGCGTTCGATAGCGTCGAGGCTGCCGTTCGTGACGGCAATCGGCGCGGCGGGTATTCCGTCGGAGGCAAATTCGGCCGCGGCAAACGAGACGAGAGCCGGCAAGTCCAGCGCTCCGCCATAGAGCCGCGTGTCAGGATCCACGGCTCGGAGGGCGCCGCTTCTCAGTCCACGTTCTCGCAGACGTCTCGCGATCCGCTGGAACACAATCTAGACATGGACGGTGACCCGGCAAATGTGTATCGCGCGCGGCTGGCGGAGCGCCGCCTGGCCCACGAGCGACAGACCCAGATCGACCGCCAGTTCAGCTACGGACGATTGGGTGTCTTTGGCCTCGGTG
>JBKPNV010000319.1:0-10889 GCA_046732795.1 Acidobacteriota bacterium | reverse complement strand
TTTGGTGGTGTCCGCGGCACAATTTCCCGATTCGAGACGTTCAGCCGCTCGTGGCGACCGGGCGAGCGCATCGAAGTGCTCGAGGTCGCCTGCGGCGCGGCCGACGTGCCGAGAGCGCTGGTCACGTGGGGACGTGCTCGCGGATTCGACCTGCGCGTCACCGCCACCGACATTCTTCCCAGCGCGCTCGACTACGCGCGGCGAGCGGGACCATCCGAGGAGCGCCTGCGCCTGCTGTGCGCCGATGTCGAGCACCTGCCGATCCGGGACGGCGCCGTCGACTACGTGACCTGCGGCCTCTTCTTCCACCATCTGACGGATGCCCAGATCGTGGCCGCGCTCAGGTCCTTCGATCGACTCGCGACCCGCGGTATCGTCGTCAACGATCTCGTGCGATCGCGACGTGCCTACCTGTGGACATGGCTCTTCACCCGCCCGTTTCATCCCATCCTCCACCATGACGGTCCCCTGTCGATCCGAAGGGCGTTGAAACCGGCAGAGATGGAGCACCTCGCTGCCGACGCGGGCCTTTCCTGGCTCAGCGTGCAGCGGCACTTCGGGCATCGCATGACGCTGGCTGGACAGAAGCACTGAGACCTGCGCTTCCTGACAGAGAATTCAGGATCTCTTCAGTTCCATGACGGCCTCGTCGCGGGGTAGCATCCGCGCAGGGTTACGCTACGCCATGCTCAAGCGCTCGCTCATTTTCGTCCACCGTTGGCTGGGGGTTGCTCTCTGTGTGCTCTTCCTGCTGTGGTTCCCCTCGGGAATAGGGATGATGTATTTCCCGATGCCCAGCGTGACGCAGGCCCTTCGTCTCGAGCATCTTCCCGTGCTCGACGCGTCCAAGGTGTCGCTCTCGCCGGCGGAAGCCGGGGCGAAGCTGGGAGCGGACCCCGACGATCTTCGCCTGAGTTCGTTCGACGGCCGTCCTGCCTACCGCGCCGGGCGCGGCGACGGTGGTCCGGTTCTCTATGCCGACACCGGAGAAGAACAGGGCGAGGTCTCGACCGACATGGTGCAGCGCGTGGCAGCGGCGTGGACGGGCCAGCCAGTCAGCACCGCATCGGTCGAAGAAGTCACCGAGGCCGACCAATGGACGCTCCAGACCCGGCTTGGGGAGCTGAGCCCGGTGTTCAAGTACTCATGGCCAAACGGCGAGCAGGTGTACGTATCGCAAGCCACGGGAGAAGTGGTGCAGTACACGACGACGGCATCACGCATCGGCGCCTATCTGGGACCCATCCCGCACTGGTTCTACTTCACGCCGCTCCGGAAACACGGGCCCGAATGGAGCCGCGTCGTAATCTGGTCATCGGGCATCGGCACGATCGCGGCGATTGTCGGCGTCGTCATTGGTCTGTGGATGTACTCTCCGTCGAGGAAATATCGATACGCCGGCGCGCCGACGAGCATTCCGTATCGCGGTCAGAAACGATGGCATACCGTCTTCGGGTTGATCTTTGGCGTGGCGACGGTGACCTACGCGTTCAGCGGCATGCTCTCAATGGATCCGTTTCCCTCCTTCAACGATCGCGTGCAACAGCGACGCGGCGGTGGCGATACGAACATCTTCCGCGCACTCCGCGGCGACGTCGACCCCGCGGCCTTCGGCGCGAAACACCCGCGACAGGCACTCGAGGAACTGGCGCCGCTGCCTGTCAAAGAGTTGGAGTTGACGTCATTTGCCGGTGATGCGGTCTACCTCGCCACGCTTGCCGACGGCGCCACGCGCGTGGTCCCGATGAACGGTGCGCCGCACTCGGGATTCGATCACAAACAGATCGCGCGCGTCGTCTCGGCGGCTGCCGATGGGCGCATCACGACCAAGGTGTTGAACCAGTACGACCGCTACTACCTTGATCGCACCCGCCGTCTTCCATTGCCAGTGGTATTGGCCGAAACGACCACCGAGGATCACACGCGCTATTACATCGATCCGACCACGGCACGGGTCGTTCAGACCTACAACTCGAGCAACTGGGTGAACCGCTGGTTGTACAACGGGCTGCACTCGCTCAATTTCCCGTGGCTCTACAACTACCGTCCGCTGTGGGACATCGTCGTGATCACCTTGATGATCGGAGGCACCGCGCTGTGCGTGACGTCGCTCGTCCTCGCGTGGAGGGTACTGGGGCGCAAGTTGGCCAGAGTCGTCAACGCGAAGAGCGCGGGCGAGGCGACGTTATCCGAAGACCTCGCGTGAATCGCGTGTGACGGCCGAACCTCCCCTCGCGTGCAGCGTGCGCGAGTGTGGGTTGCCGCTCACGCGTCGCGATCGTGCCTACGTCTGCGCGGCTGGTCATTCCTTTGACATCGCGCGCAGCGGCTACGTCAACCTGCTCCAGCCACAAGACCGCCGCTCGCCCAACGCGGGCGATTCGAAAGCCGCCGTCGAGGCGCGCGCCGCGCTCGGCCGCGCCGGTGTCGGGCACGCCGTCATCAACGCGGTCATCGACGGAATCGCCGCTCTTCGGCTCGCTGACGATCTCACTGCCGTAGATCTTGGTTCCGGCTCCGGGGACATGCTCGGCCGGTTGTGTCGGCCGCCGCGGATCCGCGGAATCGGCATCGATCTGTCCGTAGCGGCGGCAGATTTTGCGGCGCGCCGCTTTCCCGAATTGACGTGGATCGTGGCCAACGCGGACCGGCAATTGCCGCTCCGCGACAACCGCGTTGATGTCGTCCTGTCGATACACGGCCGGCGGAACCCCTCCGAGTGCGCGCGCGTCCTGACGCCTCGCGGTGCCCTGATCGTCGCGCTGCCCGCAGCGGATGACTTGATCGAGCTGCGGCAGTTCGTACAGGGCCGAGGCGTAGAGCGAGACCGCGTCGACGGGATGCTGCACGAGCACGACAACGACTTCCAACTCGTTGAACGCATGCTGGTTCGAGAGAAGTTGACGCTCGAACGCAACAGCCTTCTCGATCTCCTCCGCGGCACGTATCGTGGCGGGCGGTTCACGCTGTCCGATCGCGTGAACGCGATGCAGCAGATGGAGGTGATGTTGAGTTCGGAGTTGTGTGTGATGCAACGAAAAAGGTCCGGCTGAATCCGGACACTACGACTACGCGTGTAGTGTCCGATACAGCCGGACCAACGAATCCCGAATCCCGAATCCCGAGTCCGCAGCCCCGAGCGCCGAGCCCGGAGCCCCGAGAGTTATGACTGATGCCGGAGCGCCACGTAGATGTCCGCGTTCTCGCGCGTCACGAGCAGCAACGCCGGCCGCTCGTGCGACGCTGCGAGCGCCGACTTCAACTGGCTCGGCGTCTTCACGGCTTCTCCGTTGACCTGGCTGATGACGTCACCAGGCTGGATTCCCGCCGACGCCGCCACACCATCCGGATCGACGTCACGTACGACGACGCCTTCCTTGCGGTTGGGCAGGCCGAGCTCACGCGCCACCTGTGGCGTGAGCGATTCCACGCTCATGCCGGTCGGGCCAAACTCGGGGGCCTCCGACTGGCCGTTATCGCGCGAGGCTCGCTCCCGCGCCGGTTCGAGCGTGCCGAGCGTCGCGCGCATGTTCTCGGTCTTGCCGTTGCGAACGACTTCGAGGTCGACCGTCGACCCTGGCTTTGTCGAGGCAATGCGGTTCCGGAGGGCATTGCTGTCGCTCACCTTCTCGCCGTTGATCGCGGTGATGACATCTCCCTGCTTGAGTCCGGCACGCGCCGCCGCACCACCAGGCTCGACGCCGCTCACGAGCGCTCCGCTGGTATTCGACAGCTTCAGGCTCGACGCGATATCAGAGCTCACGCTCTGGACCGTGACACCCAGCTTGCCGCGCTCGACGCGACCCTCGGTCTTCAACTGGCTCATGACCTCGCGCGCCATGTTCGACGGAATGGCGAAACCGAGGCCGATGTTGCCGCCGGTCGGCGTAAGAATCTGCGAGTTGATGCCGACGAGCTCACCGTTGGCGTTGATCAACGCGCCGCCCGAGTTGCCCTGGTTGATCGGCGCATCGGTCTGGAGGAAATCCTCATAGCTGCCGTCGCCGACGCCGGTCGCGCGACCCTTCGCGCTGATGATTCCCATCGTTACGGTCTGGCCCACCCCGAGCGGATTGCCGATTGCCAGCACGACGTCACCGACGCGCACGTGGTTCGAGTCTCCCATCGCGACAGTCGGGAGGCCCGTCGCGTCGATCTTCAGCACGGCCAGATCGCTCGCTGGATCCGCACCCACGACCTTGGCGTCGAAGACGCGCTTGTCCGGCAGCTCGACGCGAACTTGATCGGCGCCGTCGATCACGTGGTTGTTGGTCAGGATGTAACCATCAGGCGTGGTCAGCACGCCCGATCCCAGGCCCGACTGCCGGGGCGTGCGCTGCTGACGAGGGAGCTGACGGCCAAAGAAACGGAAGAAGTCGTCATCCGGAAACTGCGTAGGCACGACCGACGCTTTCTTCTCGACACGAACTGTGACCACCGCTGGCGCGACCGCGTCCACAATCGGCGCATACGACGTCGCGGAGTCAGACCCCTTGAGTCGCGGTGTGTCAACAGCTCTGGCTGCCGGCTGCGCGGCAGATACCACCGCGTTCGGCGACTGCGCTAACCCGATGTTGTACCCGGCGATGGCGACCATCGCGACAAGCACCGCGCCGATTCCGGCGCGTGTCAGGGCGGGCCGCCGAGGAACATGAAACATGGCTCTCTACTCCTTTTTGTGCGTTCCGGTTTCGGCCGGCGGTTGAATTCCGCCGTCAAGAACCGGTCACATCAAGTAGGACGAACCAGAGCCTTGCCAAGTCGTGACACGAGCATTACATCCGTGTAATAGAAGGCTTCTGCCCGTCGATCGGCAGCCGGATCGTAAAGGTCGACCCGCGCCCCGGCTCAGCCGAGACGTCGACCGCGCCGCCGTGCGCGACCACGATCGCGCGAACGAGACTCAAACCAAGCCCGAGCCCACGTTCTGTACGACTCTGATCGCCGCGATAGAGCCGTTCCCAGACATGCGGGAGATCGTGCGGCGCGATGCCGATACCGGTGTCACTCACATCGATACGCGCGACGCTTCCATCTCGACGCGCCGTGACTTCCACCCGCCCGCCTGACGAGGTGTACTTGATGGCGTTGTCCACCAGGTTGGCCAGAGCCTGACGCAGACGCGTGGTATCGCCCCGCACCGTCAGGTCCGCCTCGACATCCGTCGATACGTCGATGCGTTTGTCTTCGGCGATGTTCTCGTACAGTTCGACCACTTCACCAACGAGCGGCGCGATCGGCACAGACGTGACCTCCAGGCGCATGGTCCCGGTTTCGGCTTCCGAGATATCCATCAACGTATCGAGCATCGCGAGGATGCGCTCCGACTCCTCGAGGCTCGCCACCAGCGCCTCGCGGTGCGCGTGCACGTCGTCGGTCTGCAGGGCCCGTTCGGCCACACCTCGCAGTCTGGTCATCGGCGTTCTCAGGTCATGAGCGACGTTGTCGAGGGCGTGCTCCATCCCGCGAATCAGCGTCGTAATGCGATCGAGCATCTCGTTGAACAGGGCGCTCAACTCGTCGATGGCGTCACGCTCCTCGCGCACCGGGACGCGGGCGTCAATGCGGCCCGTGCGGACGATGCCGCGAACAGCGGCAATCAGCTGTCGGATGGGCTGGAGCGTGGAACGGGTGACGATGGCGCCGCCGGCGAGGGCCACCGCCACAATCACGAGTGAGATGATTGCCAGCACCGTGCGATAACGCGCGAGCAGCGCTTCGCGATTCTCGCTGCTCTTGCCGACCTGCAGCAGCGTTCCGTCGGCCAGGCGTGCCGACGCGACCTCGAGCCGCGCCGTGCCCGACTCGGACAGGATTTCCTCGAGACCACCAATCCCGCGCAGGCGACTGACGTCGAAGTCGCTCCACGCATAGGGCGCGCTCAGGAACAGCGTCTCTGACGTTCCTCGCACCACGCGCACGAACATGCGCTCCCGCCGGCCCGATCGCTGCTCGATCTCCACCGCGTCGGCCAGCGAGCGGAGACCACCTTCGGCGTATCGCTGCGAGTATTCGCGCAGCGTGGAATTTACCAGCTGCTGATCGCGCTCCTCGAGTGAAGCGGCCAGCAGCCGATATGTGAGCAGGACGATCGCGAGCGACGTGACGACAAAGACGATGGCGTACCAGGCGGCGAGACGGAGCCCGATTCGCGGGATCGGTTCCTCGTTCTCCACGTGCGGCGCGTTGTCCATCAGTGTGCCTTGAGCACGTAACCGACACCCCGTACGGTGTGCAACAGCTTGGGCTCGAAGTCGCGGTCGATCTTCTCGCGCAGCCGCGACACCAGGACGTCCACCACGTTGGTGCCCGGATCGAAGTTGTAGCCCCAGACGTGCGAGAGGATCATCGTCTTGGTGAGCACGCGTCCCTGGTTGCGAAGCAGATACTCGAGCAGCTCGTACTCACGCGGGCGCAGGTCTATCGCTGTCCCATCCCGCTCGGCGCGTCGGCTGAGCAAGTCGAGAGACAAGCTCCCCAAGGACAGCCGCGTCGGTTCGGTCTGCCCCGTCGAGCGCCTGATGAGCGCCTGCAAACGCGCCAGCAGTTCGGCAAACGCAAAGGGCTTCGTCAGGTAGTCGTCTCCGCCCGCCTGCAGACCTTTGACGCGATCGTCGACCGTACGGCGCGCACTCAGAATCAGGACAGGCGTGTGTACGCCGCGCGCACGGATGCGATCGATCACCGCCAGACCGTCCAGACGCGGCAGCATCACATCGACGATGGCGGCGTCGTAGACCCCCTTCAGCGCAAGCTCGACGCCCTTTTCACCGTCGCTCGCGACGTCGACCGCATGGCCGGCTTCGGCCAGACCCTTGCTCACGAAGTCGGCAATCGTCGCGTCGTCTTCGACCATGAGCACTCGCACGATACAGCGAGTGTACGGCACACTAGCGAGGCTGCGCCCTGGAGCCTCGAAGATCAAGTCTTCGAAATGGATTAACTGTGGACCGAGTCCTCGAACCTGAGCTCATGAACGATGAGCGGCAGTCGGTCGCGTACGCGAAGGCCGACTTCAGCGCGTCGAATGAGTTGTTCGTCGCCGGGTTCATTCGAGACTTCCCTGGCCATCTCCGTCATGCGGTCGATATCGGCTGCGGGCCGGGAAATGTCGTGATCAGGCTGGCTCGGGCCGCTTCAGGCATTCACATCGTCGCGATCGATGGCTCGACCCCGATGCTCTCGCTGGCGCGCGCGGCGGTTCGCGCGAACGGACTCGAGAGCCGCGTCAGCCTGGTGGAAGGCTACGTTCCCGGCGTCGCACTCCCGGATCGATCGTATGACGCGGTCCTCTCCAAAGACCTGCTCCATCATCTGCCCGATCCATCAGCGCTCTGGAAGGAAGTGGTGCGGCTCGGCCGGATCGGTGCGGCGGTCTACGTCATGGATCTCGTCCGCCCGCTGACGACCGGCGATGCCCATCGCATCGTCGACACCGTCGCGGCGAACGAGGAGCCCATTCTGCGCGAGGATTTCTACAACTCCCTGTGTGCGGCGTTCACGATCGACGAAGTCGCCGGCCAACTGCGCGCGGCCGAACTCGATTTGCGTGTGACACAGGTCAGCGACCGGCACATGCTCGTGAGCGGCCTGCTCACTTCACCTTCGCTTTAGCCTTCCGGCGTTCAGCCCAGTACTTCTTCATACGCTCCGAGACGGCCTTCTTCTCGGCTTCGGTCATCGTCCGAACACGTTTGCGTGCCTTCTGAAACGCCTGACGCACGGCGTGGCGTTTACTCGGCAAAGCAAGCTCGGGAAACGTCCGTTCAATGGCGATGATCTCGGCGCGAAGCTGTTTGAGCACCGCCTCGGCTCCGCCCCTCGCCAGCTCGCGAAGCCGTTCCGCACTCAATCCACCTGTTCCTTTGGCCACATCTCCTCCTCATCCAATCTCGCCATCGTATGACAAATCCGTTCATTACGGATTTCAGTCAGCGTGTCGAATTCTGGCGCGCGACGCCACGACCGTTCGCAGGTAACGGTCACACAGCGTTCACGATCTCCGGGTTTCTGACTGTGGCAGACGGCTTGCGACCTTCGGCCGTGTCTTGCGACGCGCGAGCCGCGCTGACGATTTTGGTGATCACGGCTCACGAATGCGCAAGCACGATCACCCGGCTCCCCGACAGCCCGGAGGAATCTTCATGCGCTTTCATCGAGCGATCGTGGCATCGGCTCTCGTGGCATTCGCGTTTACGGCGCATCCCTCGGCCCAGGTCCCGGCAGCACGCGTCGTGGCTGGAGAACTCTTGGTGAAGTTCCGGCCCGGCGTGAATGACAACGCGAAAACGAACACGCACCGTGCCGCGGGCGGAACGCGACTGAACGAGATTGCGCGCACCGGGCTTCAACGCGTCCGAGTCACGCCTGGCAATGAAACGGCCGCCGTCGCGCGCTACCGCAACAACCCCAACGTGCTCTACGCGGAGCGGAACTACGTGCGCAGCATTCCGACACCCGCCTCTCATACGCCAGGCACCGAGCTCCTCCCTGGCGATCACTACTTCAAGGAACAGTGGGCGCTCCATAACACCGGACAGTTGTTCTATTGCTTCGCCTGGATCGACGGCGATCTCTGTCTTTACGCGGGCACGAACGACGCGGACATCGACGCGCCGGAAGCCTGGGCGATGTCCACGGGCACCCCGGTCAAGGTGGCCGTGATCGACTCGGGCATCGATTACACGCATCCCGATCTGGCGGCGAACTACATCGGCGGCTACGACTTCATCTCAGGTGATAGCGATCCGATGGACGACCATGGTCATGGCACGCACGTGTCCGGCACCATCGCGGCTGCGATCAATAACCTGACCGGCGACCCGGCTGCGGAAGAAGGCGTTGCCGGAGTCGCACCCAACGCGCGCATCCTCGCCTACAAGGTCTGCGGGACTGACGGATCGTGCAGCGACTTCGCGATCGCGCAAGCGATCGCGCAGGCCGTTGCGGACGGGGCGAAAGTGATCAACATGAGCCTGGGTGGCCCAGACTACTCCCAGGCCATGTATGACGCCATACAGGACGCATGGAATGCGGGACTCGTGATCGTCGCCGGAGCCGGCAACGACGGAACGACCGCCGAGTTCTATCCAGCCGCGTTTCCAAACGTCATCTCCGTGGGGGCGTTCGACGAGGACCATCGCCGCGCCTCGTTCTCGAATTACGGCAGCTGGGTCGATATTTCCGCGCCCGGGAACGTCATCATGTCCTCGTATCCAATGCTGGCGTGCGGCGTCGCGGGCGTACCCGGCGACACCGGCTGCTATACCTGGCTGAGCGGCACGTCGATGGCGACACCGCACGTATCCGGTGCGGCCGCGCTCGTCTGGTCGCGTAGCGACGTCACGACCAACAGCCAGGTCGTGGACATTCTTCTCGGCAGCGCAGATCGACAGGGCGTCGACTCCGTGCGCCTCGACTCGTGGACCATTCATGGCGGTCTGAATCTGCACAACGCCATGAGCTATGGCTTGTCGAATCTGGCGCCCGTCGCAGATGCCGGACCTGACCGGTCGATCGTCGACAGCGGTGGGGACGGCCAGGAGCTCGTGACGCTCGACGCGGGTGCCTCGTCCGACTCGGACGGAACGATCGCCAGTTATGAATGGCGCGAGGGTGAAACGGTGGTGGGGCTCGTCGCAACGGCGGAGGTCTGGTTGTCCGTCGGCACCCATACGCTGACCCTCACGGTGACCGACGACGACGGCGCCACTGCGAGTGACAGCGTGGTCATCGCGGTGAATCCTCCACCAAATGCGCCGCCGGTGGCGGATGCTGGTGCCGATCGGATCGTGACCGACACCAATGGAGACGGGTCCGAGATGATCACCCTCAACGGCACCGCCTCGTTCGATTCGGACGGGACGATCGTCGCTTATGAGTGGTTCCTCGGGAACGTCGTCGTTGCCACTGGCGCGACACCCACAGTGTCGTTTGCTGTCGGTTCACGCACGCTGGTGCTGCACGTGACGGACGATGATGGCGCCAGCGCGAATGACACCGTAGTGGTCACGGTCGATGCGCCGCCGCCACCCGCACCGCCAGCCAGCGTGCACGTCGCTGACCTCGACGGCGCATCCGTCGGCAACAGGAACGGATGGACCGCGCGGGTGACGGTCATGGCTCACGACGCGAGCCATCAAGCGGTGGCGGGTGCAACCGTGACGGGCTCATGGAGCGGCGGTGCGTCGGGAAGCGGAGCGTGCGTGACGGCCACGAATGGCACGTGCGTCCTGGTCTCCAGCGAGATGCGAAAGCGAAGTGGCACAGCGACGTTTGCGGTGAGCGGAATTACCGCCAGCGGGCTCAGCTACAACGCGGCTCAGAACCACGACGCTGACGGCGACAGCAATGGCACGTCGATCACCGTGGTCAAGCCGTAGCTCTTGGGAGGCGGGACTCGGGCTCGGGACTCGGGACGCGGAATCCGGGGCCCGAAACCCAATGAACGTAGCGGCGGGTCTTCCGCGTTCGCCAAGGCTGCGGCCGACCGCTGTAGCTCGTAGAGCGGAGTCTGGTCAGACCCGCCGTCCAATTTCTTCGAGTTGCTTCAAGTGGTGGATGTCATGGCCAGCCATCTGCGCCATGACCCACCCGACGGTGAGATCCCCGTACTCCGGGTGTGAAAACGGACGGTTCAGCTGTTCCGGCGTGAGGCGTTTCCACATTGCAACATTCAGTCGGCGAAGCGAGGTGTACGCATCCAGCGCCGTCCGCGCGTCCGTGTCGCCGTCGACTGACATCCAATCGTCCTGCGAGAACGGCTGCGCGGTGTAGCCCGCCTGCGTGAGCGCAAACCTGGCTCGGGTCGAGAGCGCCAGCTCGGTCTGGGCAAGATGAACCAGGATCCGGCGGGCGCTCCACTTACCCGGTGCGTAGCTCTTCTCGAA
>JBKPNV010000318.1:0-4053 GCA_046732795.1 Acidobacteriota bacterium | reverse complement strand
CCTCAACGGTTCCCCGAGCGCATTGGCCTGGTTACCGGCGTCGTTGGCGCTGCCGGCGGGCTCGGCGGATTCCTGCTGCCCTCACTGCTCGGCATGGTGCGCGACGCGACCGGTTCGTATTCAGCGGGGCTATATGGCTGTGCGGCGGCGTTTCTGGCGGGGACGATGGTGCTGCTGGAACTGGGGATCCGATGGTCTCAGCGGTGGGATGTCTCGGCGGTGCGACGGGCCGGCGTGTACTCCTATCGAACGGGGGCGCTTGCGTTGGACGATGATGGTGTGCGGAATTGACTAAGCCTGCCAAAAATGTCTTATTTGGTATCCGATCACACACAAACGTCGTCCGTGACCCTCTTGTTCGCGGCCGCTTGCGTGTGTATCTTCAAGAGAACGTGCACGTCATACCGTCCCAAGTCCCCGAGAGCGAGTCGTTCGTGAGCGGAAGGTCCGACATCGATCTGCTTCACGAAATCGGCAGCCGCATCGCTGCCGCCGATCCCCTGCACGCCGTGCTGTCCCGTGTGGTCGATTTCGTGTCGACCATCGTCCAGTGCGACTCGTGCTTCGTCTACGTCCTGGAGGACGAAGACCTCGTGCTGCGCGCGTCGAAGACGCCGCATCCTGATGTGGTCGATCGCCTGACGTTGAGAGTCGGTCAGGGTATCACCGGGTGGGTTGCCGAACACCACACGCCGGTTGCCGTCGGCAGTCACGCATTCGATGACCCGCGCTTCAAGACATTCAACGAACTGCCCGAGGATCGTTACGAAGCGTTCCTCTCAGTGCCGGTACTGTCGCGCGGAAAGCTCGTGGGCGTCATCAACCTCCAGCATCGTCAGCCGCACAGCCATACGCAGCGTGAGATCCGGCTGATCTCGACGATCGGCTTCCTGGTCGGCGCCGAAATCGAAACGGCGCGGCTCGAGGTGGAGAACTCACAGCTGTCGGAGCGTCTCGAGACGCGGAAGGTTCTCGACCGCGCGAAGGGCATCCTCCAGCGCGACCTCGGGCTCACCGAAGAAGAGGCCTATCTGACGATTCAACGGCAGAGCCGCCAGCGGCGGAAGACGAAGAAAGAAATCGCCGAAGCCATCATCCTGACTGACGAATTGCGACGGGGAAAAGGCACGACGTAGGCTACACTCCTTTTGCAGGGGAGGCTCGCCTATGCCAAGGTTCGGCAGTGCCGTCGGCGTTGTCATCGTGGCTATCGCTGTCACCACATCGGCCGTAGTGAATTCGCAGGAAGCGAGTCGCCGGACGGCCGCGCGCGCGGAAACAGGCAAGCCCTTCTCGCCTCCAAAGACGCCGTGGGGTGATCCGGATCTGCAGGGCGGCTGGACCAACGTCAACGAGAACGGCATCCCCTTCGAGCGTCCCGATGCGCTCGCTGGAAAGCAGCTCGAGGCGGTTGATGATTCCGAGCTGGCTGAACTGGTGCGAGAGCGCGATCAGGCGAGAGTCGCTGGTGCGGCCGCGATCGGAGGACGTGACACGGGTGCGGGGCCGGTCCACTGGTACGAGCATTACGGCGCGAGGAACAGCCGCGCCTGGATGATGATCGATCCACCCGACGGTCGTATTCCGCCCCAGACGCCGGCGGCGCTGGCACGCCTCGGCGGCCGCGCCGGCGGACGCGGTGGTCGCGCCGGAGGTGAAGGCGGCCGCGCTGATTCATGGCTCGATCGCAGCCTCTACGATCGGTGCATCACTCGCGGGTTACCTGGGTCGATGATGCCGGCGATCTACGGCAATGCGTACGACATCACGCAAGCGCCCGGCATCGTCGCCATCCGATACGAGATGATCCACGAGACGCGCATCATCCGGCTCGACTCGACACCGCGGACGGGCCTGCGATCGCACATGGGCGAGGCACGTGGGCACTTCGAGGGCGATACGCTCGTCGTGGAAACGACCGGGTTCGATCCGCGCTCGGCATACAGGAATGGATCGCCGAAGATGAAGCTGACGGAGCGGTTCAAGCCGATATCCGCCGACAAGATCGACTGGTCGATGACGGTTGACGATTCGGAGACCTGGACCAAGCCGTGGACGTTCGGCATGACGCTCACCGCCGATCCGCATCAGCCGCTCTTCGAGTACGCGTGCCACGAGGGCAATTACGCGATGCGTAACATCCTGAGCGCGGCGCGCGCCGAGGAAGCCGCCTCCACCGGAGGATCGCAAAAGTAAGTCGATGTCCCGATTCGGCACACTTCAGCGTGGATATGCCTCATCTGCCTGAGCGCCGGATCACCTTCAAAGCCTTCTGAGCCAGTCACTTGAGTGGCGAAGATCCACGTGGTCTTCGTCTTGCTCAGGTTGATGCCGTGACATCGCGGTCGGACTCTGCCTCGCGATGGGCTGGTGCGCGGACACCCGCGCCCTACCCCGGTGTGTATGTCACGACGGCGGCGGCCGCCTGCGCCCCGTTGCTTCTGGGGCTCGCCGGATGGCCACCCTCAGTGCGCGCGCTGGAAGTCGCCGGCCTCATGATGGCGACGATTCTGAGCGCAGCTCTCGAGCGTCGGCGCCCATCCACGAAGGGCGGCGCCACATCTTTCATCATCGACTTCACGGCACTCCTGCTGGGCGGCCGCATGGCGGCGACGCTCGTCGCGACCTTCGGCGCGGTGCTGCGTGGTCTCGCCGAATCACAGCGTCGCCAGATGGCCGTCAACGTCCTCACGGCCATGGCCGCGACGCAGGCAGCCGGGTTCGTGCATTCGTGGCTTGGCGGCACGACCGGGCACTTCGAGTGGCCGTGGCAGGGAGTGCCAATCGCGACGGCCGCCCTCGCCTACTGCCTGGTCAGGTACACGTTGCTCGAATGTGTCGTTCCCTTGGTGACGCGACAGTCGGTCAATCGGCAGTGGCTGCAACGCGTGATCGGCGATGCGCCTGACTTCATTCTCGCAGCCGTCATCTCGGTCCTCATCGTCACCGCAATCGACCACCGCATGTGGGGGCTGCTGCTGGTCGCCATCGTGCCGACGGTCTTCGCGTACCGCGTCTACTTCCGTCACCTCGATCGCCTGGCGCGCGAACAGCGGCATCGCGACGTGATCGAATCGCTCGACGAGGGCATGTGTGTCGTCGACCACGACGGGCGCGTGGTGATCTGGAACGACGCGCTGCAGCGCATGGTCGAGTGTCCGCGTGATCGCGCGATTGGCCGGACACTCGAGGCGGCGCTCCCCGTCCTGGGGAAGACCGAGTTCCATCGCGTATTCGACGGGGCCGTCCTCACCGGCCTTACGCGAACGTTGAACCGATTCATGTTGCAGACATCGCAAGGCGTTCGAGTGTTCGAGATCAAGATTCTTCCGGAGGTCAACAGCGTCACGGTGCTCTGGCAGGATCACACCGAACGTTCCCGCGCGGAGCAGGCATTGAAGCGCAGCGAGGAACGCTTCGCGCTGATGGAGGCGGGTGCCAACGACGGCCTCTGGGAGTGGGAGATTCGCAGCGAGCAGGTCCACTTCTCGGCGCGCTGGAGGGCACTCATCGGCTTGCCTGCGGGCGGCGGAACCGGTCGCCTCGAGGACTGGCTCGAGCGCGTGCACCCCGACGACATCAACGCGCTGTGGGAGGCAATCAAGGCGCATCTATCCGGCAAGTCGAGTCAGCTGCAGCACGAGCATCGCATCCGCCACGAGAACGGCACCTACCGGCGATTCCTGTGCCGCGGCGTCGCCGCACGCGGCCCGCGGGGACGTTGCGCGCGTATTGCGGGATCGTTGACCGACGTGACCGAGCGCGTGACCGCGCAGGAACGGCTGCGCAGCCTCGGGTTCCGCGATCCGCTGACCGGCCTGTTCAACCGGTCGGTGTTCGTCGAGGGACTGGGCCGGCGGCT
The DNA here is from genome assembly GCA_046732795.1 of Acidobacteriota bacterium. Lineage (GTDB taxonomy): Bacteria > Acidobacteriota > Vicinamibacteria > Vicinamibacterales > UBA2999 > Gp6-AA40. The sequence goes on along the minus strand of JBKPNV010000318.1, from coordinate 191 downwards.
CGACGAGTTCAAGCACAATCGCGCCAGCCGCTTCGCCGCCCTGTATCTCGACCTCGATCGATTCAAGGTCGTGAACGACAGCCTCGGCCACCTGATTGGAGATGAACTGCTCACGGCCGTCTCACGCAGACTCGAGTCGTGCCTGCGGGAGGGCGATTCACTTGCCCGACTCGGTGGAGATGAGTTCGCGA
>JBKPNV010000317.1:0-11184 GCA_046732795.1 Acidobacteriota bacterium | reverse complement strand
TGATGAGGATGCAGGGCAAAGACGGTTCGTCCTTTCAGATTGTCAGGTCCGCACTCAACGAGGCCCACGCTGCAATAGCCGTATTTCACGGGACCCGGGAATTCACCCTCCTGAAAGGGCGCGCGCATACGCGCCCACTCGCTCGGCGGCACTCGTCCCTGGAACACCAGCGCCTCGGTACCCCGGCTGATTCCGCTATACAACGCGCGCACCACGACCTCTTCGTCGGAGGGCGGCCGAAGCGCTTCGCCGCGGATCTCGCCGCGACCCGGCTTGACCACCCAGAAGGCCCGCGCGTCGCTCATGGACGGACATTACAATGAAATCCTGTGAAGGGGTCAGACCCCTTTACAGTCCTGCACGTTAAATGACCCCCTTCCTGTGGCGGCCGCCCGGGCCACCCCTGCGTTCGAGTGTGTTCCGAGCCGTCATCGCCGGCGTCGCTGTCATCGTTGTTTACGCTCCAATCGTCGCCGCCGAGACCATGAGCGGCGCCGACTACATCACGCGGTCTCTGTTTTTTTTCGTGGCGGCGGCGCTGCTGGCGGTGGGTCGTGCCGCCGCGCATCATCCGTTTCCTCACTTTGGAGCTGCCAACTTCGTCACGATGCTGCGTGTCGCATTGGTCGCCGGAGTCGCCGGACTGATCGGCGAACCGCCGTCTGAGCCTATCGCGTGGCTAGCAGTGGCCGCCGTCGTGGCCGTCACAGTGCTCGACGGTGTGGACGGATGGCTGGCGCGACGAAGCGGTGAGATCAGCGCCTTTGGAGCACGGTTCGACATGGAAGTCGACGCGGCGCTGATCTTGATCCTCTCCGTCCTGGTCTGGCTGCATGGAAAGGCGGGCGTGTGGGTCGTGGCCTGCGGCTTGATGCGCTACGGCTTTGTCGCCGCCGGATGGGTGCTGCCGTGGATGGCCGGTCCACTTCGCTCAACGATGCGCGGCAAGAGTGTCGCGGTCGCTCAGTTCATCGGCCTCGGCGCGTCACTATTACCGGTTGTGCCGGTTCCGTTCAGCAACATCATCGCGACGGTCACCCTAGCCACGCTAGTCTGGTCGTTTGCGGTGGATATTGTCTGGCTGAAGCGGCAGGCGACGGGGTCAGCTGGGTAGCTGGGTGGCTGGGTTGCACAACTGCGCAACCGAAAACCTCGGTAAGGACGAAACCGAACGACTCAGCTACTCAGCTACCGAGCCACCCTCCGGCCCGCTGAAGGCCTCGAGAAACATCGGCGTCAGGGTATGCATAGGACCGAGTGGCGGGCGATGCGGTTCGAGCCCGGAACGGAAGCCGCGCTCGATGAGACGATCGAGAATCGGGCCGCGGCGACCGAAGACGTGGACCGGCACGCTCCATGAGGCGCCGCGGCCGCTCACGGCGGCGGGAGGCTGGTGATCACCGATGGCGATCAGGATCATGCCGTCACGGGGGTGCTTGCGAAGATAGCCGGCGATAGTCAGGTACTCGTACGCCATTGCGTGCGTGTAGCTTGGGCGCAGGTTCGTCAGGTCGGGAGGCGCCGCGAAGGCGCGCTGGACATCGGCTTTTGCGAACGCGTCGGACGCCAGCATCCGGGTCCAATCAGGTTGATAGGGAGCGACCGGACCGAACGGCGCATGGGTGGTGCTCGTCGGAAAAACGACAAAGAGCGGCGCTCGCGTCAGACGATTGCGCTCGAGCGCGTCGATTTTGGCCAGCGCGTACTGATCGGGGATGCTCCACCACCCGAACTCCGGCCCAGTGTACTCGAGCCGATCGCGCCCGTAAATCTGGTCGTAGTGATAGAAGCCACCCTCCGGCCATGCCTGGCGCATCCCAGGCATCAAGGCAACCGTTCGATATCCTCGTCGCTCGAAGTTGCTGATCATCGTCTCGCGGCTCGAGGCCATCAACGATGTATAGGCGTACTGATCGCGAACCTCGACACCGGAGATCAGGCTCAGGTGCGCAAGCCATGACGACCCACCAAACGTCGGCGACTCGACGTAGGCCGTGACTACTTCGCGATCCGTTTCTGCCACCGCAGACCGGAGATCGGCCCGGCTCTCGACGAGTCCGTCGGCGATCGCCGGCGTCTCGTACGTCACGGCGCCATACGACTCGACGAAGAGGAGCAGCACGTCCGCGCCTTCGAGCCGTGCAAGGTTGTTGTCCAGATCGGGAGTCGGACCGAGGCGCGGCGCGACGGCTCCAGGGCCGAGCATCGCAAGCACGAACCGCACCTGTCGCACGTACGCGGGAGTAACTGGCTCCGCAAATGACACAAGGGCCGATGGCTGCGCCAGCACCTGCTGCGTCGCGAAAACGAGGAGGAGCGTGGCTGCCGCGCTCCCGAGGATACGGCGCGCGACTGGAAAGACCATGACAGACGCGATCCATCGCAGCGCCAGCCGGGCGACGAGAAACGCCACCACGATTGCCGCGATGAGAGACACCACCGCAAGCGCGATCAGCCATACCGGCGCCGCGCGCGCGAGCATTGCGGTCACGTTGCCCAGGTATTGGGAGTCCCAATAGAGGTTGAACTCCCGGCCATAGAGACCCGGAGCGGTCTCGTCGAGATAGCGTCCGGTGATGAGGAGGATCCACAACGCGGGCAGCACTCTTCGCGTCAACGTCCCTGCCACTCGGTGTGCGATGGCCAACAGCAGGATGCAGAGCGTCAGTTCGATCGAGAGAGCGTTGCCCCAGCGAATTTTCGGCGTCGGCCAGACGTTCACGAACGTGAGCGAGGCGTTCAGCAGCACCAGCGCGAGAACAACCCCGACCGCAACACGCAACCTGTGAATCAAAGGCGGGACCCTGCGTTGGCGAGTATGGCACGCGCTTCCAGACCTCCCAGCGCGCGGATCGAGGCGGCCCGACCGTAGAGAACTGCGCTGTCAGTTCAATGGAAATGCGGCTTTCCACCTGTGCGATAGCACTGGATGACCTTGTCGTCTCCCGATCGCCAGAAGCGCGACCATGAGAGTCACTGAAGTTCTTGTGCAGCATAGAGTTACGTTCCAGAAACGGCTCGCCGCCCGTGACCGTATTACGGGAAGAAACGATTTATTCGCGGCGCTGATGCCGTGTTTGCTGGAGCCCATAGAATTTCGTTATCCTATTAAGCTTGCAGGTTTTGCTGCACTTCAGCTTGTCCTGATGCGATCAGGTCACGCGGAGCGATACATGAAATTTAGATCACTTGTCGTGGCCTGCGGGGCGACGTTGCTCCTCGCCTTCGTTGTCCACGCCCAGTCGACTCGTCCTGAACCGGCACCAACGTCTCCTCAAGTTCGCCCGCAAACAGCACCGCCCCAGCCGACGAAACCCGCTGCACCGGTGGCGCGTCCCGCGAGTACGCCGTCCGCGGCCCCGGCAGTGAGCGCGGACACGCAGCGAGCGTTCCTGAATCAGTACTGCATGGCTTGCCACAGCGAGAAGATGAAGGCGGCAGGTCTCGATTCCGCACGGCGCCTGACGATGGACGCGCTCGATCCGGCGAACGTCGACAAGGACCGCGACAAGTGGGAACTGGTCGTGCGCAAAGTCCGCGCGGGGCAGATGCCGCCGCTCGGCATGAAGCGGCCTGATCCGGCTGACTTCGACGCAATGATCACGTCGTTCGAGAACGAGCTCGACCGAACGGCGAAGCCATTCACGCCGCCGCCCGGTCTTCATCGCCTGAATCGCACCGAGTACGCGAATGTCGTTCGCGATCTCCTCGACCTCGACATTGACGCGGCGAAGTACCTGCCGTCAGACGACTCGACCTCCGGGTTCGACAACATCGCAGGGGCACTGACAATCTCGTCGACCCAGGTAGAGGCTTACGTCACCGCCGCGCAGAAGATCAGCCGGCTCGCGCTCGGCTATCCCGAAGAGCCGACACTCGTTGTCTATCGAACGCGCGAGGACACGTCGCAGGACTACCACGTCGAGGGGCTTCCGTTCGGCACGCGTGGCGGCATGCTCGTACCGCATACGTTCCCTTCCGACGGCGAGTACACGTTGACCGTCACGCCGATTTTCGGCGACAACATGTCGCCAACGGGGTTCGGTTCGGTCCCGTGCGAGCGGATTGAGATGCTGCTCGATGGCAAGCGTCTCTCGATCCAGAACTGGCAGGGTGGCGGTCGAAACACGCCAACCAACTGCTCAGGCCGGCCCGGCGTGGCTGCGACCGGCGGAACGCAAGCGGCGCAGGGGACGCCGACGGCGGCTGCCGCAGGGTTTGGCTTCAATCGCAATCTGCCGCCGATGCGCGTTCGCTTCAAGACCACGGCAGGGACCCATATGGTCGGCGCGACGTTCCCCGCGACCAACCTGGCGCCAGGCCTCGATCTCGACAAGCACTTCATGCGGGACACCGTGCAGACAGGTCCGACGCCCGGCTATACCTTCTTCCCGCACGTCGGCACGATTCGCGTCGAGGGGCCGTTCGACGCGACCCAGGCAAAGGACTCGCCGAGCCGCCGCAAGATCTTCGTCTGCACGCCAAAGACCGCGGCAGAAGAGGCGCCATGCGCGCGCCGGATTATCACCAATCTCGCGACTTATGGTTTCCGTCGACCGGCAACAGCGGCGGACATCAACATGCTGACGGAGTTCTACCAATTCGGGCGGAAGGAGAAGGACTTCGATCAAGGCATTGAGCTGGTGCTCGCGCGCGTGCTGTCGTCGCCGCAGTTCATCTACCGGATCGAAGAGCAGCTCGTCGGCACACGGCCGGGTCAGGCGTATCGAATCAGCGATGTCGATCTGGCGTCACGGCTCTCGTTCTTCCTGTGGAGCTCGGCGCCCGATGAGGAACTGCTCAAGGTCGCTGCAGCCGGACGGCTGAACGAGCCGGTAATGCTCGAGCGGCAGGTCCGCCGAATGCTACAGCATCCGAAAGCCGCGGCGCTGGCGGACAATTTTGCCGGCCAGTGGTTGAACCTGCGCGCGCTCGATGTGACGACGCCGTTGCCGATGCTCTATCCCAACTTTGACGATCCGCTGCGTCAGGCGATGCGCAAAGAAGTGGAGCTGCTCTTCGACACGATCGTTCGGGAAGATCGCAGCGTGGTCGATATCCTCAACGCCGACTACACCTTCGTCAACGAGCGGCTGGCCAAGCATTACGGCATCAAGAACGTCACAGGCAGCCAGTTCCGGCGTGTGACGCTCGGTCCCGATATGGAGGCGCGCCGCGGCCTTCTCGGCAAGGGCGCCTTCCTTGCGACGAGCTCCAAGCCGGATCGCACGTCGCCGGTCACGCGCGGCAAGTGGATCATGGGCAACATCCTGGGGATGAGCCCGCCGAATCCGCCACCAGACGTACCGCCGCTGCCGCAGCGCGCCGCCGACCCGAACGCGAAAGAGCCGACGATGCGTAAGAAGATGGAAGATCACCGTGTGCGCCCCGACTGTGTGCAGTGCCATCGGCTGATGGATCCGATCGGCTTCGCGCTCGAGAACTTCGACGCGACGGGATCCTGGCGTACGCAGGACGAAGGAACCCCCGTCAACACGGCAACCCAGCTTTTCGACAACACGAAGGTCGGGACACCCGTGGAGCTTGGCAATTGGCTGGCGAAGAACTACTCCGATCAATTCGTAACGGTCGCAACCGAGAAGCTGCTGACGTATGCGCTGGGACGCGGTGTCGATTATCGCGACATGCCGCTGGTCCGCCAGATCGCGCATGACGTGATCGCCCATCAGGGACGCTTCTCGACCATGGTCCTTGGCATCGTCAAAAGCCGGCCGTTCCAGATGAACACCGTGGTCGACCAGGCACCCGCCACGTCGACTGCACGAGCGGATACAGAAACCAGGGGAGTCAACTGAACCATGTCGTTCATCACGAAGAGGCACATTCCGCGGCGGACATTCCTCAAGGGCACCGGCGTCACGCTTGCCCTCCCGCTCCTTGATGCGATGCTGCCGGCCAGCACTGCGCTCGCGCAGACTGTCGCCGGGCAGCCGAAGAGCCGCTTCGTCGGCGTGTTCTTCCCGCATGGCATGGGCCCGGGGCACTGGGAGCCGCCGGTCGAAGGCGCGCTCCCGGACAAGATGCCTTACATCCTCGAGTCGCTCGAGCAGGTGAAGGATCAGACCGTCGTGCTCAACGGACTGTGGTCGCAATCGGCGGAGCCGCCCGAGGGGACAACTGGCTCAGATCACTGGGTGGCCGCCGCGTTCCTGACTGCGATCAAGCCGCGCAAGACTGCCGGCTCCGATGCGACCGTCGGAAGCGCGACGATCGATCAGCTCATCGCTCAGAAGATCGGCCAGGACACGCTGCTGCCGTCTTTGCAGCTGGCGTGCGAGGACCCCAACTCGAGCTCGAGCAACTGCGGTGAAGGCTACAGCTGCTCGTATACGAACTCGATCTCATGGGTAGAGCTGCCGACCCCGGACAACGAGTCCGTTCCGCGAACTGCTCCGCTTCCGATGGAGCTCAATCCGCAAGTCGTCTTCGAGCGGTTGTTCGGGAGTGGCTCGACGCCCGAGGTTCGTGCGCAGCGCATGAAGCAGAGCCGCAGCATCCTCGACTCGCTGACCCAGGAGCTCGCCGGCCTCCGCAAGCAGCTGGGTCCCGGTGATGTGCGCACAGTCAATCAGTACACCGACGAGATTCGAGAGATCGAGCGGCGCATTCAAATCGCGGCGAAATCGAGTGGCGACGTGCCCGAACTTGATCTGCCCCCCGGCATTCCGGAGCAGTTCGACGAGCACATCAAGTTGCACTGGAAGATGGTGGCGACGGCGTTCAAAGCGGACATCACACGCGTCGTCACGTTGCTCGGTGCGCGCGACCTGACCGGGCGCGTGTATCCGTTCCCGAAGAGCGAGCTCTTCCCGGATGGCGGGACGAGCGTCAGTTTCCACGGCGGCTCGCACCATCAGGACGACCCGGTGCAGATTCGTCGCTATGCAGCGTTGAATCGCTATCACGTGTCGACGATGGCGTACCTCGCGAACGAACTGAAGTCGATTCCCGATGGCGACGGAACGCTGCTCGATCGATCGCTGATCCTGTATGGCTCGAACATGGGCAACTCCAATCAGCATCAGCATTTCGATGTGGCGCACATGCTCGTCGGTGGCGCCAACGGTCAGTTGAAAGGAAACCGGCATCTCAAATACGACCGCAAGACCGTTACGACCGGCAACCTTCTGTTGAGCGTGATGGACCTGTTCGACGTGAAGAGAGACAAACAGGGCGACAGTACGGGCCGTCTTCCCAAACTCGTTTAGCGCCTTCGGAGACGCAGATGCGTAGTACGCGTGTCGTGGGATGTGCCGCTCTGTTGTGGATGCTCATTGTCGGGATCACATCGGGAGCCGGCAGTGAGGTCGCCGATGCCGCCCAGAACGGCGACAAGGCCGCTGTTCAAAAGTTGATTCGGTCGAAGGCGGACGTGAACGCGCCGCAGGTCGACGGCGCCACGGCGCTTCACTGGGCCGTGTATCGGGACGACGCGGACCTCCTCGACATGCTGATTCGCGCAGGCGCGGACATCAAAGCCGCCAACAGCGAAGGTGTGACGCCGCTCTCGATGGCTGCGCTGTACGGCAATGCCGCGATGATCGACCGCTTGATCAAGGCAGGCGCCGATGCCAAACAACGCGGCCCCAACGGCGAGTCGATGGTGATGCTGGCGGCACGCAACGGGAATCCGCAGGCGGTCACGGTGCTGCTCGAGGCAGGTGCGGACGTCAACGCGCGCGAGCCGATCCGCGGGACCACCGCCTTGATGTGGGCCGTCGAACAGAAGCATCCGGAAGCCGTCAAGGTGCTGCTCGCCGCAGGTGCCGATGCGAAGGCCAAGTCCGCTGGCGCCGGTCTGCCGCGCAATTACATGGCGCCCCGTTTGAACCAGCGTGCGGTTCTCCTGGCGCAGGATCGCCGCCGACGGGCAGCGGCTGCCGGGATCACGTACGAGGAACAGCTCACACTCGATCAGAAGTCGGGCGTCGAGATCGGCGGTCAGCGCGGTCTCGGCCAGGCGCTTGATGCCAACGGCAATCCGGTCGCGGCGACTCCAGGCCGACAAGGAGGAGCTGGCGCAGCCCCTGCACCGCCACAACAGGCGGCTCCCGCGCCAACGCCCGAGCCGGCAGCAGCAGCACCGGCGCCGGCACCCGCCGCCGGGCGAGGTCGTGGTCGGGCAGGCGGTCAGGCCCCTGGCGCCACGCAGCAGCCCCAAAACGATAGTGATGATGATAACGAGGTCGTCGTCGCGGGGCTGGTCGGCAGCGGCGGTGGCGGACTGACACCTCTCGTGTTCGCAGCGCGTGAAGGTGATCTCGAGTCGGCGAAGCTCCTGCTCGATGCGGGGGCGCCAATCAATGAAACGACCGAGTACGGCTGGACGCCGCTGCTCACGGCGGTGAACAACCGTAACTATCAACTCGCCGCGTTCCTGCTCGACAAGGGTGCCGATCCCAATCTTGCCAACAAGGGCGGATGGACACCGCTGTACCTGGCGACGGACAATCGCAACATCGAGGGCGGTGACTATCCGGTTCCCAAGGGCGACATGGATCACCTCGAGATCATTCAGAAACTGCTCGAGAACGGCGCCGATCCCAACGGGAAGATCAAAGAGAACACGCTGACGCGCACGATCTTCACCATGCAGTGGTTCTTCGAAGATGGTGCCACGCCCTTCATTCGCGCGGCGCAGTCGAGTGACACCGCTTTGATGAACCTGCTGCTGAAGTACAAGGCGGATCCGCAGGCGACGACAGCGGGGGGCGATAATGCGTTGACCGCGTGCGGCGGCATTGGCTGGGTCGAGGGTGTAACCTACGAGCGGTCGGCGAAAGAAAACTTCGAAGCGATGAAGATGCTGCTCGATCTGGGTCTCGATCCCAACCACGCGAACAACGAGGGGCGTACGGCCCTGATGGGCGCGGCGATGAAGGGGCGACCCGACGTGATCCAGATGCTCGTTGATCGCGGCGCGGATCTGGCTACGCATGACAAAGGCAACCGCGACACGGACAAGGTCTCGTCGGCAGCCGCGGGCAAAACATGGCAGGCCATCGACTACGCCGAAGGGCTCGTGCGCGTGGGCGTGCAATCTGCCGTCGTGCGGCCGGAAGCCGCAACCCTCATTCGCAAGCTGATGGCCGAGCGCAACATTCCCGCTCCGCCCGTCGAGCGCACGATCCTGTCAGTCTGCGTCGTCGCGCTGTGCCAGGGAACGAGTCAATAGCCGCAGGCCGGGTCTTGTTCTCGGATCCGGCGGCGAACGGAATCCGGCGGGTGATCCCTCATTCAATTCCGAAATTTTTAGACAGGTACTGGTGCACGCGCGCGAACTCCTCGTCGTTGAGCATCGCGCCCTCGTTCAGCATCGAGATGAGCGTCTCTTCCCACTCCTCGGGGGAGCGGCGGTTCGCCTTGATGCGGAAGAGGTCGTGGCACTGCGTGCAGGTGTTGAGAACGACTTCCCTGCCCGGCCCATCGGGCAGGGGGCCATGCGTCCTCACAAGGTAATTGACGAGAGTCGGCACGTCTTCTTTCGCGACCTTGGCACCCTTTTCAATCTCTTGTGAGACGCGCCTGTTCCAGCCGTCGGCATCCATGGCTTGCGTCTGAATGACGCGGATGTTGTGGCAATCCTGGCAAGCCGCGTTCATGATGCGCTCGCCGGGATCGCTGTCCTGGGCGCCGCTCGTGGCGACAATCGCGAGCACCAGCGCACTGGCCGAGACGACCGCGAACAAGCCGAGGCTTCGGGACATACACTAATGTTACCAGTGCGATTTCAGCCTTTGAAGATGTCCGGGGTCATCGTCACGGTGGCCGCCCTGCTGTGGTTGACGACAGTCGCGTCCGCGCAGCTGACCGGCTCGATTATCGAGCCGGGTCACCCAGCCATCGGTTACCCAGGTGAACCCAATGACGCCGTCGCGCGGCTGAACCGCAAGCTGCAGAGCGGCGAGACCCGGCTCGAGTTCGAGGAAGGAACCGGTTACCTCAAGGCTCTGCTCGCCGCGCTCGACATCCCGATCGAATCGCAACTCGCCGTCTTCTCGGGCACCAGCCTCCAGGCACGACTCATCAACGCGCGCAATCCGCGGACAATCTTCTTCAACGACTCCACCGCTGTGGCATGGATGGCTGGCGGTCTGATCGAGGTCGCATCGCACGATCCGAAACAGGGGGCAATCTTCTATCTGCTGCCGCAGCAGACGACACCACCGTTGCGCCAGCTCGCGCGCGACACGCGATGTCTGACCTGTCACTACTCGACCGCAACGCTCGGCGTGCCCGGCTTTCTCGTGCGCAGCATCCCAAGCTCCCCGAACGGCATGATCATGCCGTGGCTAGGCAACTACACGACCGATCACCGCAGTCCGCTCGCCGAACGCTGGGGCGGGTGGTACGTCACGGGTCGCGGCGGCCGCCACCTCGGAAACGCGCCGATCGCCGACCGATCGCTGCAGGACGTGCGCATCGACAATGCCAATCTGAACGTCAGTTCGCTGACAGGTCGATTCGACACCCAGCGCTATCTATCGCCGCACAGCGACATCGTCGCCCTGCTGGTCTTCGATCATCAAATGCGGATGATGAATCTCCTCACCAGGCTCGGCTGGCAGGCGAGAATTCTCGACGACGAAGGCGCCGACGTGGCAACTCTGAACGACGTGGTATCCGAAGTCGTCGATTACATGTTGTTCGTCGACGAGGCCCCGCTCGAAGGCGCGCGCGGCACGTCGGGGTTTGCGGAGCGTTTCGCGGCGCTCGGGCCTCGCGACCTCAAGGGACGATCATTGCGCGACTTCGATCTGCAGCGCCGGCTGTTCCGGTATCCGTGCAGTTACATGATCTACTCAGAGGCGTTTGACGCGCTTTCTGAGACCACGCGAAATGCCGTCTACTCGCGTCTGCTGCAGGTGCTGAGCGGGAAAGACACTTCTGCCAAATACCAGCATCTGTCGTCGTCAGATCGTCAGGCGATTCTCGAGATCCTGGGCGAAACGAAGAAGGACCTGCCGAGCGCATTCAGCGCCCGTAGCGGAGAGTGGACTACTGGACGACCTCGCATTCGCCGTAATTCTGCGAGACCGACGGCTCGGCAACGAATCGGCCCACCTGCATTTGCAGGTACCCGTGGCGAGAGTGGACGGCTTTGAGTTTCTTCGGTGACGCCTCCTGCGAGAACACCGTGGTCACGTTCAACTGACCGACCGC
>JBKPNV010000316.1:0-27989 GCA_046732795.1 Acidobacteriota bacterium | reverse complement strand
GTGGACGCCGCCAGGTTCGCGGATGCGTGGCGCGCCGGGTACGGCCCCAGCATGAATCGCGTGCGGACAGGGGAGTTGCCCTGGACGAGGCTCGATGCCCTCCACCGGATGATCCTCGACAAGATCCTCGTCGACTTCGGGATCACCGGCCTGTCGGAAAGCGACATCGATACGCTCAACCATGCCTGGCACCGGCTGCGGCCGTGGCCCGATTCGGTGAGCGGTCTCACTCGCCTCAAGAAACGGTTCATCATCGCGCCGCTGTCGAACGGCAACATCGCGTTGATGACCAACCTGGCCAAATACGGCGGCCTGCCGTGGGACTGCATCCTCGGCGCGGAACTCGCGCGACATTACAAGCCCGACCGCGAGGTGTATCAGTCGGCGGCCGATTTCCTCGACGTCAAGGTCGATCAGGTCATGATGGTGGCCGCGCACCTCGGCGACCTGCGCGCGGCGAAGGGTGTGGGACTGCGGACGGCGTTCGTTCCGAGGCCTCACGAGTATGGACCGGAAGGCAAGCCCGATCTGCAGCCAGACTCGGCGGTGGATCTGCCCGCGACGGATTTCAACGACCTGGCGCGCCAGTTAGGAGCGTAGCGGCACAGGCAGGTCTAAACAGCAAGACTCGCTCTACGCCGGCTGCTTGTTACGCAGGCTGCTTACTGACTGACATCGCGGCCGTGACTGCACGCGTCATGTCTGCCGTCGTCGCGCGACCACCGAGGTCAGGAGTCTTCACCTTTTCATCGGCGAGTACCGACTCGATCGCCGCGAGGATGCGGTCGTGCGCCGGGCGTTCGCCGAGGTGATCGAGCATCATCGCGCCCGCCCAGATGGCGGCGATCGGATTGGCGATGCCTTTGCCCGCGATATCGGGCGCCGAGCCATGAATCGGCTCGAACATCGATGGCGTCGTCCGATCGGGATTGATGTTCCCGCCGGGCGCAACGCCAAGGCTGCCCGAAATCGCCGAGCCGATGTCGGTGATGATGTCGCCGAACAGGTTCGACGCCACGATGACGTCGAGCGTGTGCGGGTGCGTGACCATTCGCGCACACAACGCGTCGACGTGATATTTCTTCAGCTCGACGTCGGGAAATTCCTTCGCCACGCCGGCAATCACTTCGTCCCACATCACCATCGCGTGCTGCAGTGCATTCGATTTGGTCGCACTCGCCAGCATCTTGCGCGGACGTGAGGATGCCAGCTTGAACGCGTAGCGGGCGATGCGCTCGATGCCGTGGCGGGTGAAGACACCTGTCTGCTCGGCGACTTCCTGCGGTGTGCCACGATGCAGCCGGCCGCCGATGCCGCAGTACTCACCCTCGGAGTTCTCGCGCACGCAGACCATGTCGATATCGGCGGCGCCCCGCCCGGCCAGCGGCGACGAGATGCCGGGCAGCAAGCGCATCGGTCGCAGGTTGACCCACTGGCCGAGTCGCTGCCGCAAAGGCAGGATCAACTCTCGAGCCGATATGTGATCGGCGACTCGCGGATCACCAATCGCGCCGAGGTAGATCGCATCAAATTTCATCAGGCGATCGACCCCGTCGTCGTCCATCATGCGGCCGTGCTGCAGGTGATAGTCGCACCCCCACGGGATCGAGGTGAACTCACAGCGGAAACCGCCTTGTTCGGCAGCATGATTCAGCACGTCGATGCCGGCCGGAATCACTTCCTTGCCGATACCGTCACCGGCAATCACTGCAATTCGATGAGTTTTCATGTCGATCGTCTGGATATCATCACGCCAACAAACGCCACAGCGGCCGAGAGGAGCCCGCACAGCGTCGGGTCGAGCCACGGGAAGCGTCCGGCAAACCCAAAGCGTACCACGAGCAGCGTGAGGACGCCCGCCGCGATGGCAGCAAGCGCCTCGGCCTGACCGGCACGGCGCGAATACAGGCCGCCGAGTACCGGGACGAACAGGCTCACACCAAGCAGGGAGTAGAAGACCGTCATCGCCTGCACGATCGTGCTCAGGTAGATGGACAGCAGCACCCCGAGCACGCCGCCGCCGACGGCTGATATGCGGGCAACCCCCAGCAACTCGCGATCGGACGCGGTCGGGCGCACGTATCGCTGAAACAGATCCTTCGAGACCGAGGTCGAGATCATGAAGAGAATCGCGTCACAGGTGTCGACTTCGGTGGAAAACACAGCGGCAAGCGCCAGCGCTCCGATCCATGGCGGTAGCAGTTCCGTGAGCACCGTCGGGAGCACGAGATCCGGTGCGCTCGTCGGCGGCAGCGCCGCGCGCCCCACCATCCCCAGCACTACGGGCAGGAATGCGAAGAGCAGGAGGCCCACACCATTGAGGGCGACGCCCACACGCAGCGCCCGGGCGCTCACGGCACCGTAGGATTTCTGAATGAGCCCGGGTGAGATGACGAACGCCGGCCCGGTGAGTGCAAGCAGCGTCCAACCCGATCCTGGACCCGACGAGTACGTTATGTCGGAAAACGTCGCAGGCAGTGAGGACGATGTGAGGGCACCAAAGCCTCCCACGCCAGCAACAGCAAATGGCACCGCCACGGTGAACCCGACCAGCATGACGATCAGCTGCAGTGTGTTGACCCATGCCGTGCCGAGCAGTCCACCTGCGGTGAAGTAGATCGTCATGATGCCGCCGCCGATGATCGAGCCAATCCAGCGAGGTGCTCCGGTCAGGACGCTGATGATGGCGGCGCCGGCGATGAGTTGAGCGGCGAGAATCCACAGGCTGCCGAAGCAGACGAGGCTCGTAATGACCGCGCGCACCACGGCGCCATAACGGAATTCGAGAAAGTCGCCCGTGGTGTAGAAGCCGTGTTCCTTCGCGAGTTGCCAGATTCGCGGACCTACCCAGAACGCGAGCGCGAACGACGCGATGCCTGCCGACCCGCTCCACCACCACGCGTTCAGCCCCTCGCGATATGCCAGACCTGCGACGTTGACCGTTGCGCCGGCTCCGATGTTCGCTGCCAGCATCGACGCCAGCACGAGACCGGGACCCAGACTTCGCCCGGCGACGAAAAATGCGCTGCTCGTCCGCACGAACCGTGCGGTCCACAGTCCAAGGCCAACGACGGCGCAGGAGTAGATGATGAGCAGGGCGAGGTGGAGGCTCATGTGAAGGTGGGGTCAGACCCCTTCATGCATCTGCACATGCGCAAATCTGTGAAGGGGTCTGACCCCGCACATCCGGCATCAGCGAAAGCGCGATGGCACCGTGCCGAGATCTCGAGCCGCGGGCAGACCTCCCGAAGACGTCGCGTGAACAGCGGCACGCACGATCGCTTCCGACAACGCATCAGCCGCAAGCGCCCCGATCGTCGTGACATCAGCCTGGCCTGGCCATGTTGCCGTCGCCAGGGAGAACACGGTGTCTCCATCACCGATCGTGTGCGATGGTGAGACCGCGCGAGACAGCCCATCGTCGGCCATAAGCGCGACGCGATTGACTTCGGCTTTCGTGAGACGCGCGTTGGTAGCGACGACGGCGAGCGTGGTATTGCCGCCCGGACGCGGCATCGCCGCCGCCGGCAGAGGTGACCGCAACAGCGCGCGCGCATCGGCGAGCCGCTTGCCATCGTCGGTTCGAATGCCCGCGACAACCATGCCGGTCGTCGGATCGATCACGTCGCCGACAGCGTTGACTGCGGCAATGGCGCCGACGACGAGACCGTTCGAAAGGGAGATTGAAGCCGAGCCGATCCCCGCTTTCATGGCGCGCGCGTTCCCGCCCAGCAGCTTCCCGACAGTAGCGCCCGCACCCGCACCGACGTTGCCTTCTGCGACAAGGTCCGTGCTTGCCGCCGTCGCCGCACGATATCCGCAATCGGCCGTTGGCCTGATCGTCGAGCTGCCCCCGAACGCCAGGTCCATCAGGACGGCGGCCGGTACGATCGGAACCACAGTGCCGGCGATTGGATAGCCGATCTTGTGTTCTTCCAGATAGCGGACGACACCTTGCGCTGCGTCGAGTCCGTAGGCGCTCCCACCCGTGAGCACGATGGCGTTGACGCGATCGACCATGTTGAGGGGATCGAGCAGATCGGTTTCGCGAGTCCCGGGTGCCGCCCCGCGCTGGGACACGCCGCCGACCGCGCCGGGGCCGTCGACGAGGATGACGGTACAGCCCGTCGGCCGCTCCGTCAGCGTGTGGTGGCCGACCTTCAGCCCGGTAACCTGCGTAAGACCTTTCTCGGGCGCCATCAGCTTCACCGTCGACTGAACCTGGCTTGACACTGTCGCGGCAGTCGCCAGCGTGACGACGATCACCGGCAGCCTCCACGTCATGTGCACTCCTGTGAAGGGGTCTGACCCCAATCATATTCCTGGCGCACAACGCATGTTGTCGATGAGGCGCGTCGTCCCGACCCATAGCGCACCGGCGGCGACGACCGGGCCAGTCACCGCATCGACTGGCTGGAAATCCACGGGATCGACGATCTCGAAGTACTCGAGCCGGAGCCGCGGGTCTGGCGGGATCTCCCCGACCGCCAGTCGTTTCAAGTCACTGACGTTGCGGGCGCCACCGGCGATCGCCGACTTCACGCGTTGCAGCGCGCGATAGAGCGCGGGAGCGAGTTGCCGCTCGTGTGGATCGAGCCGTTGGTTTCTCGAACTCAGCGCCAGTCCATCCGGCTCGCGGACCGTCGGCACGCCGACGATCGTCGTGGGGACGTTGAAATCGGAGACGACGCGTCGAACAACAGCCAGTTGTTGCGCGTCCTTCTCGCCAAAGTAGGCCCTGTCCTGCTGCACGATCTCGAAGAGCTTCAAGACCACCGTCGCGACGCCACTGAAATGACCCGGCCGAAAACGCCCGCACAAGTGATCCGCCAGCCTTCCGACCTCGACGCGGCACTCGAGCGCGACCGGATACATCTCAGCGACTGCCGGGGCAAACACGAGATCGACGCCAAGCGACGCGCACAAGGTGGCGTCCACGTCGAGCGAGCGCGGGTAGCGCTCCAGGTCTTCAGGTCGATCGAACTGGATCGGGTTGACGAAGATGCTGACGACGACGCTCGAACAGTCAGCCCGCGCCTGCCGAATCAGGCTGGCGTGTCCTTCGTGGAGCGCTCCCATGGTCGGGACCAGACCGACGAGACCCGCTGAGCGTCTGGCCGCGACACGAGCCCTGAGGCCGGCGATCGTCTCCACGATCTCCAGTGCCATTGCCCTTACCGGTCAGATACAGAAAGCTTCGACAGCGACTGCGGGTAGCGTCCCTGCCGGACGTCCTCCACGTACGATCGCGTCGCTGCGTCGACCGTTTCGGCCAGGTTGGCGTACTGCTTCACGAAGGACGGGACGAAGCGGTCGAACAGCCCCAGCATGTCGTAGCTGACGAGGACCTGACCATCACAGTGAGGGCCTGCGCCAATGCCAATGGTTGGAATATCCAGGGCGGCGCTTGCGTTCCTGGCGACGTCCTCAGGGATCGATTCCAGCACGACCGCGAATGCGCCGGCATCCTGCAGCGCGAGCGCATCCGCGACGAGCGCGTCAGCATCTTGCGGACGAGTGGCTTGCTTGATGTAGCCGCCGATCCGATGAACGGATTGCGGCTGCAGCCCGAGATGTCCCATCACCGGGATGCCGACGTCTACTATCCGGCGGACGGTGTCGAGCACCGGACGTGCGCCTTCGATCTTGACGGCGGATGCTCCGCCGTCCTGGAGTAGCCGCCCGGCATTGCGTACGGCCTCCTCGGCGCTCACCTGGTACGAGAGGAACGGCATGTCAGCGACGACCAGGGCGCGCGTCGCGCCGCGCGCGACGGCGCGCGTGTGATGGAGCATGTCGTCGAGAGTGACCGACAGCGTGTTCTCATAGCCGAGCACGACCATGGCGACCGAGTCGCCAACCAGCAACGCATCAACACCGGCTTGATCCAGCAGTCGCGCCATCGTGGCGTCATACGCCGTCAGCATGGCGATCTTCTCGCCCCGCGACTTCTTCTCTTTGAGATCAGGAACGCGAATGCGGGACGGGCTCATCGGTCACCGAATCGACGCGAACGTCTTGTTCAACCAGGCCGTCACGGTCATAGTGACATCCTTGCTGACATTGCGATCGGGCAGCGTGCCGTACTCGCTCACCTCTCCCGTGATGGCGGGGACGAGCAAGTGGTTGACACCGCGCACGACCACGACTTCGACCGATTTCGACTTACTCTCCTTGCGCGCCAGATCCGAGAGCTTCTCGACGTGCTCCACCGGAACCTGCCGGTCCAATCCGCCGTGCACGAATAATATCGGCTGCCGCACATCCTCGAGCGCCTTCGCGGGATCGAAGGTGAGAAGGCTCTGAAACCATGGCGTGTCGGCTTCTTTACGAAGCTGCGGCGGAACTGTCTCCCAGCCTTTGCCAGTCAAGACGGCGGCATGGATCTGTTGCTGAAGCGCGATTCTCTTGTCGCGCTCTTCAGGCGCCAGCTGCAGTTGATCGAGGGAATAGCGCTGCTGTTCCAGCAGCAATTCCGCACCCGTGCTCGATGGACCGGCGATCGACACAACCGCGGCGATCCGCTTTTCGCGCGCGGCGGCGAGCAGTCCTACCCATGCGCCTTCACTGTGGCCAGCGACGGCGATGCGCTTCGGATCGACATCCGGCCGTTTCTCGAGCCATCGCACGACTGCGCGTACGTCCTCCGCGAAGTCACTCACCGTGGCTGACTCCGATCGACCACCGCTCTGGCCGTTGCCTCGTTTGTCGTAGCGCACGGCTATCATCCCGGATTCAGCGATGGCGCCCGCCAGCTGTGCCAGCGTCGGGACGCCCTGAATCACACCATCGCGGTCGCCGACGCCGGCGCTGCCGAGCAGCACGACGGCGGGGAGCTTTGCACCTTGCCCCGACTTCGTCGGCTTTGTGAGGGTGGCTCCGATGTTGAAGCCAACCGCCGGGATGATCACCGGTTCGTCTCCCGGGTTCGACTGGATCTGTGTTCGAGAGGTCGTCGAGGCGACGTCCTCGCGTACGATGTCCAGTGAATCAGCCGGTACGTTGACCCTGACGAGGCTGCCGTCTTCGTTGGCGGTGAGATTGATCGCGACTTCGCCCGAGGGATTCGCGTAGACCAACTCGAAGCGGCGGACGTCGAGCACCGTCGTGGCGATCTGCATCCGCTCGCGGTGGATGGCTTTCACCCTCACCACGATCTCCATCTGCGGGACGACGTAGACGCGGAACTCGGCTCCCTGCTCGGAGTTCTCGACGAGGCGACGGGCGAGCGCCACGTACGAGCCAAAGACGCCGTTCGCGTGGATCAGCGTCTTGGGCGCGACGTCGTGCGCGACAGATACTTGCTGTCCAGGTGCGACGCCTTCGGTTGCCGCCTTGCCGTTGGCGAACGTGGTCTTCAGCTGGAGCAGGCCGTCGTTGACGGTCGCGTCCAATGAGAACGCGGTTGGTGTCCAGTCCGGGAGGTATTTGAACTCGGCGTTGCGGACGGTGACGTTGAGCGGCGCCAACATCCGTCCCTGCGTTGTGATCGTGATGCCGTTCTGATCGCGGCTGAAAGTGACAGACTCCCGTCCAAGCGCGTTCCCGCGCACAAAGACGAGGTAGCCGATGCTCTGTCGGGCAGACGGCGCCTGTGGCTGGGCTGCCGCGAGGCAGGGGAGACCCAGCAGCAGAAAGACGTAGATACAATGTACGAGATATCTGAGACGAGGCACCTCTGCGATCGTATCAGGTCTGCACAGCCGATGACTTCCGCCGACGGCTACCAGGTCATTCAGCAGCACGCGGCTATTGGCGCGGTGGCTCCGCGTCTGCAAATTGCCGTCGCTGGGCAGGATCGCGCCGCTTATCTTCAGGGCCTTCTGACGAATGACATTCAGCGATTGACGCCGGGGACCGGCTGCTATTCCGCCTGGCTGTCGCCCCAGGGCCGCATGCTCACGGACCTGCACGTCCTCGAATCGGGCGGCATGATCCTGCTGGACGTTCCCGCAGACGCCCTGGACTCGACCATTCAACGGCTCGAGCAGTTCATCTTCACCGAGGACGTGCGCGTCGGCTCACTGGCGGAAAGCCTGGGCAGTGTCTGGGTCCACGGTCCACGCGCCGCGGCAATCCTCGAGCAGGTGATCGACGGTGCACGCGGCCTTGGCGAATGGCCCGACTACGGCCACTCGCAATTCGAATTCGGCGACTCACCGGTGTCAATCGCCCGCATCACACAACTCGGGGTGCCCGGGTTCTGTGTGTACATGGAGCGCGGCCGCGTGCCTGAGGTGGTGTCCGCCCTCAACGACGCTGGCGCCGCGTCTGTTCCTGACGATGCGATCACGGCGGCGCGGATTGAGGTGGCGTATCCCGTGTTCGGCGTCGATATGACCGACGAGACGATTCCGCTCGAGGCCGGCATCGAGTCGCGCGCGATTTCGTTTACGAAGGGGTGCTACGTCGGCCAGGAAGTGATCATCCGCGTGCTGCATCGCGGTCACGGGCGCGTCGCGAAAAGGCTCGCCTCGATTCGGATTGACGGTCAGCGTCCGCAGCACGGCGCAAAGCTTCATGCCGGCGATCGCGAGATCGGATGGGTGACGAGCGCAGCGGAGTCACCGCGTTCCGGGACGATCGCCTTATGTTACGCGCAGCGCGATTTTGCGGCTCCAGGTACGCCGCTGGAAGTGGAGACTCCTTCCGGACGAGCACCCGCCGTCGTGACCGAGGTTCGGGTGCCGTCGGTTGTCTGAATCGAGTCCTCGGTCCTGTGTGCCTGGTTACATGGCTTACGGCGCCGTCAGTCTTCTGATCAGCTCTTCATCCGCAGGCGGAAAGTCGAGCGCGCGCAATTCGCCTTGCGGCACCCATTTCATCTGCTGGCCGAGCAGCGGCCGCGGCGTGCCGCGCAGAGCGCACTGGTAGAAGTGCAACGAGACCACGCGGTCGGCGTAATCGAACTGAGTCTCGAATAGCAGCGCGCCTACTTCGACATCTACGTCGAGCTCTTCCCGGATCTCACGCATCAGCGCCTCTGCGTGGGACTCGCCCGTGGCAATCTTGCCCCCCGGAAACTCCCAGAGTCCCGCCAGATGTGTGCCTTCGAGCCGTCGAGTCACCAGGAAGGATCGGTCGCGTTCGATCACGGCAGCGACCACCGTCACGTTCACGATCCGGTGCCTGACACCAGTTTCGTGAACGATCGGCACATGCGGGCCATCGGACAGGCCGAACACTTTGGTTTGCGCGCGACGCACACGGTCGCTCCGAAGTCCATCAGCCCCTGGTTGAAATCGAAAACATGCTTGTGCGGCACCAGTGCCTCCGAGAGTGCCCAGAGCTCTTTGCGCATGGCGTGCGACTTGGGATCGCCGCGCCCGATGAACACTCGAAACAGCACGCGGGCCACGTTGGTATCGAGGATCGCTGCGCGCTGCCCGAAGGCGAAGCTCCTGATCGCGCCTGCCGTGTACGCCCCGATGCCCTTGAATGCGCGCAACGTCGCCTCGTCGGACGGGAGCTCACCGCCGAAGCGCTCCACCGACTCGCGCGCGATGGCATGCAGCCGACGCGGCCGGACGTTGTAGCCGAGTGGTCTCCAGGTCGTCGCGACGTCATGCTCGTCCGCAGTGGCCAGCGCCCGCAGCGATGGATACCGCTCCAGCCACTCGTGATACTTCGGGAGCACGCGGTCGACCTGCGTCTGCTGCAGCATCACCTCGGACACGAGGATGTGATACGGGTCACTCGTGCGCCGCCACGGCAAATCGCGACCATTGACGCGATACCACGTAAGCAATCGACGACGAAAACGCTGCCGGGCGGGAGGTTTGGGTAACGAAGACGCTGCCATCGAGCCCATATACTGTATCGCTCGCCCGCAAATGAGGCTTTGGACGCTAGCCGGCTTGACCGGCTGGATTGCTGACAATAAGTTAAGTTTTCGCCGGTCAAGACGGCCTGCCCGCGAAGCGGGTCAGAAGACGCTGCGACTCGCGAGGCGGTCTGCGGCAGCGCCTCGTTCGTTCTGAGGATAATTCACGGGGCGGAGTCGAAGGGTGAAGATCTACACGAAGACAGGTGACGCCGGCGAGACGTCGCTCTTCGACAACTCACGTGTGTCGAAAGCCGATGCCCGGGTCGATGCGTACGGCGAAGTCGACGAGTTGAACGCGACGCTCGGCGCCGCGCGCGCCGCGGGACTCGACGCCGATCTGGCCGTGACCATCGAAACGATTCAGAAAGAACTTTTTGCCGTAGGCGCGAGATTGGCCGACCCCGCCAGGCGTATCGCCGATCGTGTTGCGAAGGCCGCCGTGCAGGAGTCCGATGTCGAGCGCCTCGAGCAGACGATCGATCGCCTTGAAGGGGAGCTCGAGCCGCTGCGCCGATTCATCCTGCCCGGAGGAGCGCTGTCCGGCGCCCTCCTGCATATGAGCCGGACCATCTGCCGGCGCGCGGAACGGCGAGTGGTCGGCCTTGGCGCCGACGCGGTCGAGCCGATCGTCGTCGTCTATCTGAACCGGCTATCCGATCTGCTGTTCGTGATGGCGCGGGTGGCAAACCGTCGCGCAGGTGTCGTCGAGACGGAATGGTGAATCTGCACGCGCCTGACGCCGCGAGTCGTCCGATAAGTGCTGGCAAGGCGGTATGGTAGAGCTCGATGCCGCCTACGCCGCATGCGTTCGCGACTGTCGCGCGCACTACGAGAATTTTCCGGTCGCGTCGATGCTCCTCCCCCGCCGGATGCGGCCGCATGTCGCGGCGTTGTACGCATTCGCGCGCGCTGCGGACGACTTCGCGGACGAAGGTGACCGGACCGCGGACGAGCGTCTTCGGCTCCTCGATCTGTGGTACGCGCGCCTGCAGGAAGCCGTAGCGGAGGCGGCGTCGACCGTGCAGCGCCCTCCGGAGCCGGGCGAGCCGGCTCACACACGAGAGATCTTCATGGCACTCGGCATCAGCATTCGACGGCTGCAGTTGCCGTCCGGCCTACTGGAAGATCTGCTGAGCGCGTTCAGGCAGGACGTGACCGTCACCCGCTACTCGACCTGGACGGCGCTGTTCGACTATTGCCGACGATCCGCCAACCCGATCGGCCGTCTCCTGCTCCGCATCGGTGGATACGCGGCGCCCGACCTCGACGCGTGGTCGGATGCGATTTGCACCGCGCTGCAGCTGACGAATTTCTGGCAGGACGTGAAGAGCGACTATGAAAACCGCGGTCGCATCTACCTTCCGCTCGACGAGATGCGGGCACACGATGCAGATGAGGGTGCGCTCGATGCCGCGCGAATCACGCCAGAATGGAAGCAGACAATCGCCGCCGCCGTAGCCAGAACACGTGCCCTGTTCGACGATGGTCTCCCTCTCTGCGATCGACTGCAGGGACGCCTGCGATACGAGATTCGTCTGACGTGGTTGGGCGGCACTTCCATCCTCGACCGCATCGAGGCGGCGGGGTTCGACGTATTGAGCCATCGGCCGACCATCGGCGCGGCGGACGTAGCACGTCTCCTGGGAATGGTCCTCGGCTGGCCCAGGTCCATTCAGCATCGCGCGGCGCGCATATGAGCCGCGACACCAACTTCTACTACTCGTTCCTCGTCCTGCCGCCGCGCAAGCGTAACGCCATCATCGCGACGTGGGACTTTTGTCGCGCGGTTGACGATGCCGTTGACGAGGTGGTGCCTGAAAGTGAGTGGGCCGGCGGCTTGAGCGACGACGCGCGGGCACAGGCGACGTCACGACTGGCGGGTTGGCGAAGAGAGCTCGCAGCAATCTACGAAGGGACGCCACGCACGCCGCAGGGGACGGCGTTGCAGCCGTTCGTTCGCGAATTCAATCTGCCGCGCGCGCAGTTCGAGGATTTGATCGACGGCGTGCAGATGGATCTCGATCACGTGCGCTACGACACGTTCGCGTCACTCGTCGAGTATTGCCGTCGCGTCGCGTCGGCTGTAGGCCTCATCTGCCTCGAGATCTTTGGCTATCGCAACCAGGGCGCACGGACGTACGCGGAGAACCTGGGATTGGCGCTGCAACTGACGAACATCGTTCGCGACGTCAAGGCCGACGTAATCCGCGGTCGCATTTATCTGCCCTCCGAGGATCTGCGGCGGTTTGGTGTCACCGAACACGATCTTCGCGCTGGCCGCATGACCAGCGCCGTCGTGCAGTTGCTGCAGTTCGAATGCGCGCGCGCGCGCGGCTACTATCGTCGCGCCGCGCAACACCTGCCGCCGGAGGATGCGCGAAGTCTGGTCGCGGCCGAGATCATGGGCGGCATCTATTTCGAGATCCTGCGACGGATCGAGCGCAACGGCTACGACGTGTTCAGCGCGCGCATCCGCGTGCCCCGACCGCAGCGGGCGGTCATCGCTTTGCGGATTTGGATCACGGCGCTTCTTGGAGGACGCCGGGGGTGATTTTTGACCCGGCTGGTCAGCAAAAGTCACGCCCGGGGTCTTCTTACGAAGTCATCGTCATCGGCGGCGGCTTTGCCGGGCTGAGTGCGGCAACCGCTCTCGCCGAGAAGGGAGTTCGCGTCCTCGTCCTCGAGGCGCGCCCGGCGCTCGGCGGCCGCGCGTCGGCCTTCGTCGACCCCTCGACCGGCGAGCGCGTCGACAACGGACAGCACATCCTGACCGGCGCATATCGCGAGACTTTCCACTTCCTGCGGCGCATTGGCACCGAAGCGCAGGTGTACCTGCAACCGGGTCTCGCCGTGGACATCGTCGACCGGGCAGGGCGGGCGTCCCGGCTGGCCTGTCCGGCGTTTCCGGCGCCGCTGCACCTGCTCGCCGGAGCCTTGCGGTGGGATGCCATTGGCTGGCGGGATCTGCTCGCGCTCCTTCGCTTGCGGAATGGTGGCCGCCGTGGGGGCAACGCACGCGCAACGGTCCGCGAGTGGCTCGAGTCGCATGGACAGACGACTCGCCTCGTCGAACTGCTGTGGGAGCCGCTTGCAGTGGCGGCGTTGAACCAGTCGATCGACGAAGCGGCTGGCGAGATGTTCGGTGAGGTGCTCCGGCGCACGTTCACCGCCGAACGGAGAGATTCCTCGCTCGGGCTGGTGCTCTGCGCGCTCGATGAGTTGTACGTAAATCCGTCCAGGGCATATGTCGAGCGATCGGGAGGCGAGGTCCGCGCGAATGCCGTGGCGCGTGTTCGCGTCGACTTCGCCGCGGCGTCCGTCCGTGTGAAAGACGAGCTCTTCCGTCCACGGGCGGTGATTTGCGCCACAGCGTGGTACTCGTTGCCGACGTTGTTCGAGAACAGTCCGCCTGCCGTGGCGAGCGTCATTCGTGCGGCCGAGTCGACCGACGCCTCGCCGATCGTCACGGTTAATCTCTGGTTCGACCGGCCCGTCACATCGAGCATGTTCGTCGGGTTGCCCGGGCGGGCGATGCAGTGGGTGTTCGACAAGCGCGCGTTATTCGGGGAATCCACGTCGCACCTGTCGCTCGTCTCGAGTGGCGCCGCCGCCCTTGTCGGCCTGAGCAACCAGGAGCTCGTCGACCGTGCGCACGATGAGCTGAAGACGGCGCTGCCGCCTGTTCGCCTGGCGACGTTGCGGCGCGCGATCGTTGTGCGCGAGAAACGAGCGACATTTTCGGTCGCCCCCGGTCAGCCTGCTCGACCCGCGACGGCAACGCCGGTTCCCGGCCTGTTTCTCGCCGGCGACTGGATCGATACCGGCCTGCCCGCTACTATCGAGAGCGCCGTCGTGAGCGGCCACGCGGCCGCCGCCGCGGTGCTGGAGTTCTTGCAGTCCGGCTGAAGCCGGACGCTACGCCGCACTCGTAAGCAGCACTCGCAGTGTCCGGTTTCAGCCGGACGGGCGTGGAATCGACTCTGATCGCTCTATGAACTCGATCGTCGTCCATTATCAGGAGCTCGCGCTGAAGGGGAAGAATCGCCCCTGGTTCCTGGCGCGCCTCGTACGGAATCTGAGGAACGCACTGTCAGACCTCGATGTCCGCAGCGTGCGCGCGCTGATGGGTCGCATCGAGGTGGTCGTGGGGCCACGCGCCTCCCGCGAGATTGTCGGCGGACGCATCCGCCGCACGTTTGGCGTGGCGAACTTCTCGTACGCCGGCCGCACGGCACTCGATCTCGATGCCATATCAGCGGCGATTCTGAACGATCTTGGTGATCGGACCTGCTCCAGCTTCCGCGTCTCGGCGCGCCGCGCTGACAAGCGCTTTCCGATGACGTCGCCGCAAGTCGAGCGCGAAGTCGGCGGTCGCATCAAGCAGGCGCGCGGCTGGCGGGTAAACCTCGATGAGCCGGACTTGACGATTCACGTCGAGCTGCTCACGGATCAGGCGTTCTATTTCTTCGGCAAGGAGCGCGGGCCGGGAGGCCTGCCGACCGGCACTGCCGGTCGCGTCGTCTGCCTCCTGTCTGGTGGCATCGACTCACCCGTGGCCGCGCACCGCATGATGAAACGCGGCTGCGCGGTGACCTTCGTGCATTTCCACAGCTACCCGATTCTCTCGCGCGCGTCACAGGAAAAAGTGCGAGAGCTCGTCAACCTGCTGACCACATGGCAGCATCGCTCGCGCCTTTACCTCGTGGCGTTCGGCGAGATCCAGCAGCAGGTCGTGCTCTCGGTGCCGGCCCCCATGCGCGTGGTGATCTACCGCCGCCTGATGATGCGCATTGCCGAGGCAATCGCGAACGATCGCCGTGCCCAGGCGCTCGTGACGGGTGAGGTCGTTGGCCAGGTCGCCTCGCAGACGCTGGAGAACCTGTCGGTCATCGGGAGTGTCGTGAAGCTTCCGGTGTTCCGGCCGCTCATCGGGATGGACAAGGACGAGATCACGGCCGAGGCAACGAAGATCGGCTCATATCCCATCTCCATCATTCCGGACCAGGATTGCTGCACGCTGTTCACGCCCCGCAACCCGCTGACGCGCGCGCGGCTGGCTGATATCGAGGCTGCCGAACAGGCGCTGCCGATTGACCAAATTGTCGCTCGTGCCGTCGAAGAGGCCGTTCTGGAGTACGTCGAATTCCCTGCGCCCGCCAAAGCTGCGAGCGAGGTAGGATCGAAGCAAGAGGTGTAACGTGGCTTCAACCGCGAGCGTCGAACTGACCGTGCCGGGCGTCAAGGGTATTGCATCCATTCTTGGAGACGACGCGCGCCTTCTCGAGCATCAGTGCAAGACAGTTTCCAAAGACAATCTCCTGCTGCCGGGGCCTGACTACGTCGATCGCGCCTACGGGCTGTCGGACAGATCACCGCGGGTCCTGGCTGCGCTGCAGTCGATGCTGAACACCGGGCGCCTCGGCGGCACGGGATACGTCTCCATCCTGCCGGTCGACCAGGGGATCGAACATTCGGCTGGCGCTTCGTTCGCGCCCAATCCCGCGTACTTCGATCCCGAGAACATCGTGAAGCTGGCGGTCGAGGGTGGCTGCAACGCTGTCGCCTCGACGCTCGGCGTGCTCGGCTCGGTGAGCCGCAAGTACGCGCACAAGATTCCGTTCATTCTGAAGTTCAATCACAACGAGTTCATCTCTTACCCGAACTCGTTCGACCAGATTCGCTTCGCCAGCGTGAAGCAGGCGTTCGACATGGGGGCCATGGCCGTTGGCGCCACGATCTACTTCGGGTCGGAGGAATCGAA
Source organism: Acidobacteriota bacterium (assembly GCA_046732795.1). Classification (GTDB taxonomy): domain Bacteria; phylum Acidobacteriota; class Vicinamibacteria; order Vicinamibacterales; family UBA2999; genus Gp6-AA40. The sequence goes on along the minus strand of JBKPNV010000316.1, from coordinate 12,402 downwards.
GCGGCAGATCCAGGAAGTGAGCGCGGTGTTCCAGCAGGCACACGAGCTCGGGATGTTCACCGTCCTGTGGTGCTACCTGCGCAATCCCGCGTTCAAGACGAAGGAGGCCGACTATCACGTCGCGGCCGATCTGACCGGCCAGGCCAATCATCTCGGCGTCACGATCGAGGCCGACATCATCAAGCAGAAGATGCCCGAGAACAACGGTGGGTACAACGCCGTCAACTTCGGAAAGACGCACAAGGCCGTCTACTCACAGTTGTCGAGCGACAACCCGATCGATCTCACGAGATACCAGCTGATCAACTGCTACATGGGGCGTGCCGGTCTCATCAACTCTGGTGGCGCCTCCTCAGGCGAAGGCGATTTGAAGGAAGCGGTGAAGACCGCCGTGATCAACAAGCGCGCTGGCGGGATGGGCCTCATCTCCGGGCGCAAGGCATTCCAGCGCCCGATGAAAGAAGGCGCCGCCCTTCTGAACGCGATCCAGGACGTTTACCTGACGAAGGAAGTCACGATCGCGTAAACGATTGCGTAGAGCGGCGGCTGTTGCAGCGGCGGGGCGTCGGGCCCCGCCGTTGTCTTCTGTGCAGTAAGCCGGGGCGGTTACTGAATGCTGACGATGCGGACTACAGGCTGCATCGTGTAGTTGCTTCCGTTCTGGATGATTGACGACTCGCCGTCGAAGTCGAGCAGGACAGTTGTCGCCGCGCTGCTTGTCAGGTTGAACGATCCATTCAATTTCACTTCACCCGACGGAATCGTGAGAGCAGACGACGCACCCGCGGGAGCGTCGATCGATGAGGCGCACGGTGTCGGCGATGACGCCGCGTTGTCGAAGAAAATCCTCGCGCTCTCAACCGTGAGCCTGATCATCGTGTAGGTGCCGGGAGCGATCGTGCCTCCACCAAGCAGATCCTGAGCACTGTTCTGCAGCTTCTTCAAATCGCAGGTCCGGCTTGATCCGCTCAGGAAAGGCAATTTCGTCCAATTGCCGTCTCGATGAACGGATACGTCGGAGAAAGTCACCAACACCGCCTTTGCGCTGCCGTATGGGCTGTCGGTGATGCGGACATTGAACGAGCCGGCTCCTCCACCCGACGGGTCCGAGGGACTTGTTGGCGTCGAGCCACCGCCGCACGCCACGGTCATGAGCAGCAGGCCGGTCGCGGCGAGTACAGAAGTTGATCGCATGAAATCTCTCCTCGCCCTTGCTGGGGCAAGACACGATCCACCCCGGCTGTCGCGTTCAAAATGTTTCCGTGGAAGAACTTGTCGCGGGTTACGCCGGATGGGGCGCGTCAGACCGGACCAGATCCGTCACGCACGTTTCAATTCGGTCAGCAACCGAAGACGACGGGTCTGAAGATCCACTGCGACGTTCCATTCAAACCCATCGCTAGCAGCTGTGCGTCCACGTGGGCAGTTGTGGCTACTTCAGCAGGTACTCGCGAAGGGCCGCCTTGGTGCTCGGGAAGGCCAACTCGTCCCACGGGATTTGATCGGGCGCAAACAGCCTGACCTCGAGACACTCATCGTCGCAGGTGAGGGTCCCTCCGGTCATCGTCGCGACGTACACGATGATCACGGGCGCGACGCCCGGGTACGAGTAGACGTTGAGCAGCCGATCGATGCGGATGTCGACTCCGGCTTCCTCGCGTGCTTCACGAATCGCGGCCGAGAGCACTTCTTCACCGCGATCGACGAATCCGCCTGGGCAGACCCACTTGCCATATCCCGGCTCGATGGCCCGTCTCACCAGAACGAGATGATCGTCGTCGTTGCGGATAATCGTGGCGACAGCGACCTTGGGATCCTGGTAGAAGATGAATCCACACTGCACGCACACGAGCCGGTCTGGCTCGGTTGGTTTGAGCGTGCGCAACTCCAGGTCAGCGCCACACAACGGGCAGAAGCTGTAAGGGCGCTCATCGTGCGGATGCATCGGGGTCTCGAGCCATATAATTTACCCCTATGTCCATCCTCAAGGTCGCGCGCATGGGGCATCCCGTCCTGCGCGAACGAGCGCGACCCATAGCGAAGTCGGATCTGCGCGATCCGCTGATGCAGAAGCTGATCGACGACATGATCGACACGATGCACGAGTATCACGGCGTCGGCCTGGCCGCGCCGCAGGTGCACGAGGGGCTTCGTCTGTTCGTGGCATTGCTCGACGATGAGCCCGGCCCGAAGAGCGAAGCGACGGTCATCGTCAACCCCGAGATCGTGCCGTCTGGCTCGGCGAAGGAAGAAGGGTGGGAGGGCTGCCTGAGCATCCCGGACATCCGCGGCATGGTGCCCCGTTTCACCGACATTGCCGTGTCGGCACTGGATCGCAACGGCAAGGCAATCGAGCTTCGCCTGAAGAATTTCCCCGCGCGCGTCGTCCAGCATGAGACCGATCACCTGGACGGCGTTCTCTTCTTCGACCGTATGACGTCGATGCAGTCGTTGACCTATCTGGACGAATACTCCCGGTTTCACGCGAAGGATGAAGACTGATCGAATTGTCGATTGGAGAATTTCGATTGTTGAATCGTTTGTGATTGTTGATTTCTGATCGTCGAGTGAATCAGCTCGTTGATTCGGGCAATCACCGAGAAATCTCGAATCGACAATGATCAATCGACAACGAATCTCCAATCGAAGATCCACGATCAACGATGCTCTATAATTGCGCTTCCAGTGCTCTCCAGTGGCTCGCCCGTCGTCAGCCTCCGCACCGCGCCGCAGAATCCATACGACGGCGCGATAGCGGCGGCGCGGACCTGCTACTCGCCGCGCGTGATCGGCGCGGACGAGGTCACCGAATCGCAGCGCGATTCGATTGGCGTGCTCACCTTCGACGCCGGGCATCACACGGTGTATCAGCACGCGCATTTCGAGTTCGGCCTCGAGAACGTCTCGCGGCAGTTCGTGTGGTCGTTCCTGCACTCGTACCCGTTCTACAACTCCGAGCAGTCCAGCCAGCGCTACGTGAAGCTCAAGGAGCCGCGCGCGTACGTGCCACCGCTCGTCGGGCCGGCTCGCGACATCTACGAAGCCGCGGTCCTGCGTGCGTGGGAGCGGTACGCGGAGCTATCGGCACTGCTCAAAGATGACGCACTCGCCATTCTGAAGGAGCTGCGCTACGTCCGGCCGAATACCAACGCGGAACGGCTCAAACAGATCGAGAAGGATGCTGAGAAGCGCGCAATCGAGACGGCACGCTACGTCATCCCGATCGCCGCCTTCACTTCCATGGTGCACACCGTGTCGGGCATCGTCCTGCACCGGCTGCACCGGATGATGAACACCGGCGACGCACCGCACGAAACTCGACTCGTGATCTCCGAGATGGTGCGCCTGGTCAAGGAATGGGATCCGTACTTCTTCGATAAGGTCGGCCTCGCGCCGATCCCGGGCGAGGACGTCCAGGAGGCCACATTCCCCCGACCGCGCAGCAGCAGTGACTGTTTCGCGACGGAGTTCGACGCGCGCCTGAACGGACGGTGGTCTCGTTTGCGCGCGGCATCGGCTGACGCCGAAGCGGTCGTGGCGGAATCCGTGCGATCGGTGTTCGGTCTCACGGTCAGCGAGATGGAAGACGATGAAGCGCTCGATCGCGTGCTGAATCCGGCACGCAATCGCTACCGGCTCGACGTGCTCAACGTCTCCTACCATTCGCCGCTGATGCGCGCGTTGCACCACGCGACCTATGTGTTCGAGAAGCGTCTCAGCCACACTGCTGACTCGCAGGACCAGCGTCATCGCATGGTCCCGGCATCGCGCCCATTGATGACGTTCGCCGATACCACGCGGCCGGACTACATCACGCCCCGGCTGATCGCTGCCAATCCGCGGGCGCAAACAGTCTACGACGCAGCTATGCGAGAGGCGTGGGACGCCAAGAATCGATTGCTGGCGCTCGATGTTCCGCTGGAGCACGCGCTGTACGTGCTGCCCAACGCGAAGACACTTCGCTTCGTCGAGTCGGGATCGCTGCTGGCGCTGCTGCACAAATGGACGCTGCGTACGTGCTTCAACGCGCAGGAGGAGATCTACCTCGCGTCGATGGACGAGATCGATCAGGTTCGGTCACTGCACCCGCGTATCGGCCGCTACATCGGCCCGCCCTGTGTGATCCGCAACGGCCTGATTTCGCCCCGGTGTACCGAGGGTTCCCATTTCTGCGGCGTCCCCGTCTGGCGCGATTTCCCAAACGCCGTAAGACGTTTGTGAACACGACACACAGAAGCACCGAGGCACCGATAAAAAAAGCCAGCCTCAGGGCGCCCCGAGCGACGTCGAGTTGCGGTGTGTCGTGATCGCGGCGTGGCTCGTTCACCTGTATACCGCGAGCGGACTCATCCTGGCGCTGCTCGCGACGCGCGCCGTCATCGACTTCAACTACCGCGCCGCGTTCTTCTGGCTCTGGCTCCAGGTCGTCATCGATGCCACTGACGGATTCCTGGCCCGGCGCGCGCGTGTCGCCGAGCGAATTCCGTGGTTCGACGGCGGCAAGCTGGACGACCTCGTCGATTACCTCACCTACGTTTTCGTTCCCGCCCTGTGCGTCTGGCGCGCGATGCTCGTGCCTGGCGCGTGGACGATCTGGATTGCCGCAGCGATGCTCCTATCGAGTGGGTACGGCTTCAGCCGGCGCGACGCCAAAACGGCTGATCATTTCTTTACCGGCTTCCCGTCGTACTGGAACGTCGTCGTGTTCTATTTGCTGGTGGCTGAATTGTCGTCATCGGTGAATGCTGCGGTACTGCTCATCTTCGTGATCCTGGTCTTCGTTCCCATTCGATATCTCTATCCCTCCCGCACCCCGGTCATGCGGCTCTCCACCAATGTGGCCGCCGCCATCTGGTCGGCGCTGATATTGCTGACGTTGTGGCAGTATCCCGCGGTATCACGTCCCCTCATGTGGGTGTCGCTGGCGTTTCCCGTCTACTACTTCGCGCTCTCCATCTGGGTTCACTCGCGACGTCGGAGTCCTCAGTGGAACCGATAGCCGTTCACGCTTTCAACCCCGGTCCGATGACCGGCGCAGGGAACTGGACGTGGCTCGTCCGCGGCCGCGTGACGACGCTCGTCGACGCCGGAACGGGAGATCCTCGACATCTTGCCGCGTTGGAGGAGGCGCTCGCTGGCGCGCATCTCGCCCAGGTGCTGGTGACACATGCGCACGTCGATCACGCCTCCGGCGCAGTGGCACTCGCAGAGCGTTTTCGCGGCACGCGATTTCTGAAGATGCCGTGGCCCGAGCGCGATGCCCGCTGGCCCGCCAACTGGGAGCCGATCGGGGACGGACAGATGATCCAAGCGGGAGACGGCCTGCTGCGCGCGGTGCACACGCCGGGTCACGCACCCGACCACGTGTGTTTCTGGCACGAGGAGTCGCGAACATTGTTTTCGGGCGATCTCGCGGTGAAGGGAACGACCATCTACATCCCGCCCAACCTGCGCGGCGATCTGGCCGACTATCTGGCGTCGCTCGAGCGAGTCCGCGCGCTCCAGCCGGCGCGCTTGTTTCCGGCGCACGGCCCCGTCATCGATGATCCCGACGCCGTTCTGCTCGCGTACCTCGAACATCGGCGCGATCGCGAGGAACAGATCCTGGCGGCATTGCGAGCAGGCGAGACGACGCCGGATGCACTGGTGCCGATGATTTATCGAGGTCTCAAGGAGAGTTTGCTGCAGGTCGCGCGCGAGACCGTGCTCGCGCATCTGCTCAAGCTCGAACGCGAGAGACGCGCGGGGCGGCGCGGTGACTCGTGGCATATCATGGAGCCATGAATCAGGTCGTCGATTTCATCAACGTCAACCGCGACAGATACGTCGAGGAGCTCAAGCAGTACCTCGCGATCCCGAGCATCAGCGCGTTGCCTGCGCATACCGCCGATGTCCGGCGCGCGGCCGAGTGGACAGCGGATGCCCTGCGGCAAGTCGGCATGGAGAACGTGCGGCTCATCGACACGCCTGGTAATCCCGTCGTCTACGGCGAATGGCTGAACGCGCCGGGCAAGCCGACGATCCTGTTCTACGGGCACTACGACGTGCAGCCTGTGGATCCGGTCGATCTGTGGACCAGCCCGCCCTTCGAAGCGACCGTGCGCGACGGCGAGATCTACGCCCGCGGCGCCGCCGACGACAAGGGCCAGGTCTTCATGCACATCAAGGCGGTCGAGGCGCATCTGAAGAAGAACGGCAGCCTGCCGCTCAACATCAAGTTCTTCGTCGAGGGCGAAGAGGAAGTCGGCAGCGTTCACCTGGACGACTTCGTGCGCGACCACAAGCAGGAGCTCGCCGCCGATGTCGTCGTCATCTCGGACTCGCCGATGTTCGACCGCGGCATCCCTTCGATCTGCTACGGGCTGCGCGGACTCACGTACTTCCAGATCGATTTACGCGGCACGAAGAGCGATCTGCATTCCGGCTCGTTTGGCGGCGCCGTGGCCAACCCTGGCTTCGTGCTCGCCAACATCCTGGCGCAGATGAAGGATCGCAGCGGGCGGATCAAGATTCCCGGTTTTTATGACGATGTCCGGCCGCTGAGCGACGCCGAGCGGGCGGAATGGAAGAAGCTGCCGTTCAACGAGACGAAGTACCGCAAGGAGCTGGGCGCTCCGAAGCTGTTCGGCGAGACCGGTTACTCGACGCTGGAGCGTGTCTGGGCGCGGCCGACATTCGAGGTGAACGGGTTGCTGTCGGGATTCACCGGCGAGGGTGCCAAGACCGTCCTGCCGGCGACGGCCATGGCCAAGGTCAGCATGCGCCTCGTGCCCGATCAGGATCCGAAGAAGATCGGCGATCTCTTCGAGGCGTATCTGCAGAAGGTCTGCCCCAAGACGGTCGAGCTGAAGATCACGCGCATGCATGGCGGTAAGCCGTGGATGACGGAGTTTGACAACAAGTACGTGCGCGCCGCCGGACGAGCCATCGAGCTCGGCTTTGGTCAGGCGCCGGTGTTCAATCGCGAGGGCGGCTCGATTCCCGTGGTCTCGACGTTTCAGCAGGAGCTGGGTCTGCCGAGCGTGTTGTTCGGAGTGGGGCTGCCGGACGAGAATGCGCACGCGCCAGACGAGCGGCTCGATCTGGGCAACTTCCACAGCGGCATCATTGCGTCTGCGTACCTGTATCAGGAAATCTCGCAACTCACATAGGTCGATTCTCTGTTGCGTCTTCACATGGACGTAGGGCGCAGGCTTCGCGTGCGCGATCATTGCGACGCTCTAACACGTGACGAGAGGTGAGTCCATGACGAAGCGGTCATTGTGCGCGGCGATGGCGGCGGCGAGCTTGTGGGCCGTCCCCCCGGCGAGCGCTCAAATCAAAGACGTTGACGTCACTGGCGGAAAGGTCTCAGGTGTCGTGGCCAACCGCATCGCGTCATTCAAGGGCCTTCCCTTCGCCGCACCGCCGGTTGGAGCGCTGCGCTGGAAGGCGCCGCAGCCGGTGCAGCCGTGGACCGGTGTGAAGCACGCATCGGAGTTCGGTCCCAGCTGCATGCAGGACCCGAACTTCGCGAAGATCTTCGGTGCCATCGCACCGATTCAAGAGGACTGCCTGTATCTGAATGTCTGGACGCCGGCAAAGACGGCAGGCGACAAGCTGCCCGTGATGGTGTGGATCTACGGCGGCGGTTTCGTCGGCGGCATGACGAGTGTCCCGGCGTACGACGGCACACGCCTCGCCGAGAAGGGCGTCGTCCTCGTCAGCGTCGCCTACCGCCTGGGCGTCTTCGGCTTCCTCGCACATCCCGACCTCAGTAAAGAAAGCGGCAAAGGATCGGGCAACTATGGGCTGCAGGACATGATTGCCGGCCTGCAATGGGTGAAGGCCAATATCGCAACGTTTGGAGGCGATCCATCACGCGTCACCATCTTCGGTGAATCCGCCGGTGGTATCGCGGTGAGCATGCTGGCGGCTTCACCCGCGGCGAAGGGCCTGTTCGCGCGCGCGATCTCTGAAAGCGGCGGCAACTTCGGCCCGCCCAGGTTCGCCAGCGAAGGTGGCGCCAACGTCCCGCCGCTCAAGGTCGCAGAAGCATCGGGTCAGGCCTTCCTGGCGAAGCTCGGTGTCAACGACATCACGGCCGCACGCGGCCTTCCCGCCGAGAAACTGCAGGAGGCGGTCGGTGGTGGACTTCAAGGCGGGTTCTGGCCGGTGTTCGATGGTGACGTCCTGCCCGGCGATCAGTACGAGCTCTATCAAGGCAGACAGTTCAACGACACCGCCGTCCTGATTGGAACCAACTCCGACGAGGGCGCGCTATTCGCGCCGCCCGGAGCCACCCCGGCGGCGTTCGAATCATTCGTTCGTGCGAGTTATGGCATGCACGCCGATGCGATTCTCGCGGCGTATCCCCACGCGACGAACGAAGAAGCTGCGCAGGCGACCAGGGATATCTTCCGCGACTCGGTGTTCGCGTGGCCGACATGGGCGTGGGCCATGCTCCAGACGCAGAAGGGCGCAGGCAAGGCCTTTGTCTACTACTTCGATCATCGGACGCCGCAGTCGCCAACTGGCGCGAATCACGGATCTGAGATCGGATACGTCTTCAAGAATCTCGGAGGTGGCGGACCGCTTGGCCTGCCCGGCCCGCCGCGCCCCGAGGACACGGCGATGTCGGACCTCCTGAGCAGCTACTGGGTGAACTTTGCCAGGAACGGCGACCCGAATGGACCGGGCCTGCCTTCATGGCCCGCATTCTCCGTCGCCTCTCAGAACGCCATGCACTTCGATACGAAGTCGAGCGCCAGGCCGGTGCCAAACATGGCGCAGCTGAAGGCGCTCGATGGCTACTTCGCGTGGCGGCGGCAGGAGGCGAAGGCACATAAGTGACCATCCCTGATGACATGTCGTCGCGCTTCGTCGGAGCATGGCGACTGCTCTCGTGCGAGGCGCGCGACTCGAGTGGAGGGGCGCAGTACCCCTTCGGCAAGCACGCAACGGGACAGCTGTTCTACGACGCCGTGGGCAACATGTCCGCGCAGCTGATGCGAGCCGACCGAGCGCGCTTCGCCGCGAGGGATCCTGCTCTGGGTACAGACGCTGAAGTGCGCAACGCCTTCGACGGCTACGTCGCGTATTTCGGCACCTATTCGATCGATATGTCCCGGAGCGCGGTGACTCACCACGTCACCGGCGCGTCCTTTCCGAACTGGATTGGTGTGGATTTGGTCCGCCAGTTCACGTTCGAAAACGACGCGCATCTCAGACTGTCAACGCCTCCCATCGAGGTCGGCGGCCGGACCCTCGAATACGTGCTGCTGTGGGAGCGAATGGCGTGACCTGAGTCGGGATAGAGTAATGGCGGATTGGAGGCCGGCATGCGAAGACTGCTTCAAGTCGCGTTCATCCTGTCTGTCTCGTCCACGGCGTTTGCGCAGTGGGCGAATATCCCGCCGCCTGACATTCCGCGGACACCCGACGGCAAACCCAATCTCTCCGCCCCTGTGCCGCGGCTCCCCGACGGGAAGCCGGATCTCTCCGGTATCTGGAATCCGCCAACGGGTTACCTGAGGAATCTCGCGAAGGACCTCAAAGAGGACGTTCCGTTCCAGCCGTGGGCCAAGGCGCTGTACGACGAACGTGCCGCCGGAAAGTTCTGGAGAGAGGAGCCGGATGCCAACTGTCTGCCTCAGGGCGTCCCCAAGGTCCTCCTCGCTCCGGCGCCATGGCAGATCGTGCAGACGCCGAAGGTCGTCTTTTTTATCCACGAAGCATTCAACCTGTGGTGGCAGGCGTTCATGGACGGCCGCCGGTTCGTGCCGCACCCGGATGTTGCGCCAACGTGGCACGGATACTCCACCGCCACATGGGAAGGCGACACGCTCGTCGTCGAGAGCGGCGGCTTCAATGGCCGGGTCTGGCTCGATCAACTGGGCAAGCCGTCGACTGAAGCACTGCACGTGACGACGAAGTTTCGCCGAAAGGATTTCGGGCACATGGACATCGGCATCACCATTGACGATGCGAAGGCGTATACGAAGCCGTGGGGCACGACGGTGGAAGTGACGCTGCTGCCGAATACGCAGTTGATGGAATTCATCTGCCTCGAAAACGAGAAGAAGACGGGTGGGAAGTGACGGCGACTCCACAGTTGCTGCGCGGCGCGCCGTACTTTCCCGTTCCAGATGTCGAGCAGGCCGTCGTGCACTACGAGCGGGTGTTCGGCTTCGCGCGTGAGTACGTTGCTGGAACGCCTCCCGAGTTCGCGATGGTCAGCCGCGATGGTCACTGCATCATGCTTCGCAGGGTGTCGGAGCGCATCAGCCCGAACGAGCAGCAGGGAGGAACGTGGGACGCATTCTTCTGGGTGCGCGATGTGCGGGCGCTCCACGACGAACTGAAAGGCAGAGGAGCGGTTGTCGTCTACGGACCGATGCTGCAGCCGGCGTACAACATGCAGGAGTTCGCCGTACGTGATCGAGACGGCTACGTCCTCGGTTTCGGGCAGCCGGTTGAATAAACGTTGATCTTCCTCCTTGGTGTGTTTGCCCTCGCCGTACTGAGTGGCGGCGCTGCGGCCGTCGCTGGTTTCGGCATCGGAAGTCTGCTCACCCCGGTTCTCGCGGCGACCTTCGGGACAGCAACGGCGGTTGCGGCTGTCGCGATTCCGCATGCGGCGGCGACGGCGCTTCGCTGCTGGCGGCTGCGATCCGACATTGCGTGGACCGTGGTTCGGAGCTTCGGGCTGTTGAGCGCAGCAGGCGGCCTGATCGGCGCGCTGCTCTACACCCGGTTTTCCAACGCAGCGTTGACGCTGACTCTCGGCCTTCTGCTCATGTCGACGGCGGTGGCGACGATCGTGGATCTGCCGTCACGCGTGCGTGCCCGCGGCGCTGTCGTAGGCGTGCTCGGGTTGCTCTCAGGGCTCTTCGGCGGGCTGGCCGGCAACCAGGGTGGACTGCGCGCGGCGGCAATGCTCTCACTTTCACTGCCCCCTGTCCGCTACGTGGCAACGGCAACCGCGACGGCAATGCTGGTCGATCTCGTGAGGACGCCGATCTACGTCTGGCGCGCGGGCGGCGTACTCGAGTCATTGATCACGCCTCTTGCTGTTGCGACGATGGGTGTGCTGATTGGCACAGTGCTCGGCGAACGTATCCTCCTCGGGCTCTCGATCCGTCAGTTCCGATATGCCATAGCCGTGCTGATCGGCGTGCTGGGCGTCTGGCTGGTTGTTCAGGGCCGGAAATGAATGGAGAATGCACGCGAGGGCTTTCTATGACCTGGCCGCCATTGCTGGTGTGTTTCATCCTCGGTTCAGTCAGTGCACCGCACCTCGTGCATGCGCAGGACGTCAAGTCGGACCAGGAGGTCCTGATCGAACTCGAACGGAAGTGGGATGCCGCCTTTCACAATCGGGACGCGGCGTTCATCGAAACCGTGCTGGCAGACGAATTCATCGCCACCTACGGCGATGGAACCCGCGGCGACAAGGCCAAGGAGCTTGCCATCGCCCGCACGTTCGACGAGCAGGTCGACTCCTCACGCCTCGACGACTTCATCATCAAGATCTATCGCGACACTGCGGTCGTGTGGTTCACGCAATACCTGGTTGGGCCGGTAAAAGGAAAGCCTACCGAGGTGCAGTACCAGTACGTGGACGTCTGGGTCGTACGCGACGGACGATGGCAGGCGGTAGCCAGTCAAAGTACACGAGTCGGCAATAGGTGAAGCGCGAACCGCGACCCGGCGTCCCCTGCGTGATCAGCGGCGTCCGCTACGTTCATACCAATCTCATCGCGCGCGACTGGCGAGCGCTCGCCCGTTTCTATCAAGAGTTGTTCGGCTGCCTGCCGGTGCCGCCCGAGCGCGATCTCTCCGGTCCAGAGATGGAGAGCGGCACCGGCGTCGCGGCGGCTCGCCTGCGCGGCATGCATCTTCGACTACCCGGTGTTGGCCCCGACGGTCCGACGCTGGAGATCTTCGAGTACGCAGAACCTGCCGCGGATGTGCCGCGCGTCGCGAATCGGCCTGGCTTCGCGCACGTCGCCTTCGCAGTGGACTCGGTCGCCGAGGCACGAGAGCAGGTGTTGTCGCGCGGCGGGTCGCTGGTTGGTGAGATAGTGACGGTCGCCGTCTCCTCGACGGTCCATGTCACGTGGTGTTACGTGCGCGATCCCGAGGGGAACATCATTGAACTCCAAGCCACGAAGCACACGAACAATCTCTAGCCACGAAGAACACGAGGAAACGCCTACCAGCCACGAAGATCACGAAGAAACGCCTACGAGCCACGAAGATCACGAAGAAACGCCTACTCTAGGCTAGTGGACTGTACTCACTGAAGTACTACTAATTCGATCCGCCAGGAACGTTAACTCCAGCGGGTCGGTCTCGCCGCCTTGTTGTAGTGCCGGATGTACCGACGAATGTTCCGTCGAGGTCAGCGACGGACAAAAA
>JBKPNV010000315.1:0-16442 GCA_046732795.1 Acidobacteriota bacterium | reverse complement strand
CCGTACTGTAATAGCGAGCGCGACATCTTTGGAACCGCGCAGCAGGTCTCGGATTCTCACCGTGGTACTGCCTCCATCCGTATCCATATCTCGAAACAGGCATCAGATCTCGGCAACACCGATGGTAATGCGGAAATTTCCTGGCGACCTGTCTGCAGCAGTTGATTCTCAGCGGTTCCTATTCGCCCGTGGATATGGGAGAGGTTTGGAGTCGTCGAGACAGGATCAACCATTTTCATCGAGTCCGATGTCTTCCAGGACCAACGGCGTTGACAGATACTTCGTTTGTCGAGGCAGCCGCTGAAGGTTATCGTGCCATGCTGCGGTGGGTCGAACGGATGATATCGAATATTGGCTGCAGGAAAAGGCGGCTTACGTTAGGACGCGATCGCAGGCTGGTTTGTGTACAACTGGCAGACAGCGCGGAAACCTGTCTTCTGTTACCTGATCAGGGTGACGCTCATGGAAGGGACATCCCTCAGCGCGATTTCCGATCAGATAACGTCGACCGGTTGAAGTGGGCGTGCAAAGGCAAGGCGACCGCCTCGAGGCGTCGTAGGTGGTCCCTCGCTGCTTCGCTCCTCCGGCGTTCTCGTTTGCTCCCGCGCGTCGCTGCACCTGCAGATCGTCGCGCTCCGACACCAGCTCGCCGGGGTGAAGCGATCGCGCCGTGAGCGTCTTCGTTTGACTTCGGCAGATCGGATGCTGTGGACCGCCGCGGCGGACGTGTTTGCGGCGTACCCACTCAGGACATCTGACATGAACATCATCTACAAAGGCATTTGCGAGCAATGCAAGGCGGAAGTCATCATCATCTTGCGCCAGGTCCGCACGCTTGAAAACCTGCGTGGCCAATTCAAGCGCACGTGCATGATTTGTGAGCGCAGTGAAGTCATGCTCGAAATGCAGGGATTCAGGGGTGATACCGCCTGACGGCAGACCGGCCGGATGACGCACTGAGGCCGCGTGACGTTACCAACGGCACGTCTCATCGGCCTCGCAATTGTTCTTCGTACCATGCGAGAAACTCAGAACTGACCATAGGCTTGGCGAAGAGGAACCCCTGCGCGTAATCGCAGCCCAAATTCTCCAAGAGGTGGCGCGCGCCTGCCGTCTCAACGCCCTCCGCTACGATATCGAGACCGAAGCTGTGACCAAGCTCGATCGCCGCCTTGACGATTGAGGCGTCCCGTGCGTCCGTCACCATGTCCCGTACGAACGATTGGTCGATCTTGATCGACTCCACTTGCAGGTTCTTCAGGTATGCCAACGACGAATACCCAGTGCCAAAATCGTCCAACGCGAACGCGATCCCGCTCTCGCGCAGTCGATTGATGGTCTTCATCGCCTGTTCCGGCTCGAGCATGAGCGTACTTTCTGTGATCTCCACCTCCAGGTGGCCGGGACGGATTTGACTCGCCTCCAGCTCGCGGTGGATGACGGCCGGAAGCTCTGGGTCGTACAGGAGTGGCGCCGCCAAATTCACCGCCACCCGTATCTCCAAGCCTCGCTCGTACCATGACCGACAATCCTGCAATGCGTGCTGAATCACCCACAGCGACAGCGGCTTGATGAGCCCGGTGCTCTCTGCAACGGGAATGATCTGGGCGGCCTTCAGCACGCCGCGGCTTGGATGATGCCACCGTACGACGCACTCGGCGCCGACAGGTGAGCCACTGCGCAGCTCGATCTTCGGCTGGTAACACAACGACAGCTGATCGCCTGCGATCGCACGCTGAAGTTCTGCAACAAACGTCAACGATTCGAGCTGCTCCCGATCGCGCTCGGCGTCATAGATGGCTACCCCGCCACCGAGCCGCTTCATGCGATACATCGCCACGTCGGCACGACGAAGAAGGTGCGTGGGATCGTGTCCATGAGTCGGGTGCAACGCCAACCCGACACTGGCTTTGAGTTTCAGGACAACGTTGTCGAGTTCGACAGGCTGCTCGATCGCGCTGAGGCCGCGCTGGGCGATTCGCTGAGCCTCGTCGATTGTTGCGAGATCGGGAAGCACGATAGCGAACTCGTCTCCACCGATACGGCCGACCGTGTCCCCGGGCCGCATCGACTGCTCGAGCTGTACAGCGACATGACGGAGTACCCGATCGCCCACGTCGTGACCCAACGTATCGTTCACATCCTTGAAGCGATCGAGGTCGTACAGCAGCACCGCGACCAGCGAGCCGTGGCGGCCGGCGGTCGCGAGCGCATGATCCAAGCGGTCGCGCCAGAGGAGACGGTTGGGCAGCCGCGTCAATGGATCCTCCAGCGCCTGCCGCCGAACTCTCTCTTCGCTGCGAGCGCGATGGATCGCGATCGCGCCCAATTTCGTGCAGCGCTCGAGAATCGAGCGCGTTGCGGCATCGATCATGCGGCGCGAGTCGTCATACACCGTCACGGTGCCGAGATCACGATGTGCGACGGTAGACCGGATGGGGAACTCATGATGGGAGGGCTGCTGCTCGGCAGCTCCAAGCGCATCCAGGAGGAGTGAACTGGCGAGGTGCAGGGTGGCAGCGGTGGCAACCGTCCCATCCGGTTTCGCTATGGCGAAAGCCATCTGACGGTGGGAGTCTTCCGCGCCATGTGGCTCACTCGCCATTGGCGATTGCACGGCTGTCCTGAATCGATCGGCCGGCGGCAGGGTCCTGATGCTGACGGACGCATTCGTCCGCACCGCCAGCAGACTGGCCAGACGCCCGCAGATCTCGGTCAGCGGCGCGTCCTGTGCGATCAACTCGAGGATGGTCGTTTCTTCCAGTTCCTGGTGGGCGGCTTCGAGCTCACGCGTCCGCTGCATGACCCGTTCTTCCAACCTCGTATTCAACTGCCGCACGCGCGCTTCCGCCCGCTCGCGCTCGTGCAACTCGGTCTGCAAGCGCCGGTTGACGTCAACGAGTTGTGCGCGGCTGATGGCGTTCTCGATCGCGTACGGCAGCTGGGTCAGGTAATTTTCACGCTTCACGATGTAGTCGGCGGCACCCAACTTCAGTGCCGCGATGGCCGCCTCCTCGTCGCCTTTGCCCGTGATCACGATAAAGGGTGGAACGCGCGGTCGCTGCTTGGCTGCACGCAACAGGTCGAGCGCGTTCATGTCGCGCAGTCTCAGGTCTGTCAACACGAGGTCGATATCAGCTGCCTGCAGCACGACCAAGGCGTCTGTTGCGGAATGAACGACTTCCAGCGTCAGGTGCGCAGCACACTCCCTGAAGTGTTGTCGCGTCAGATCGATGTCTGCAGGATGGTGTTCAACGTAAAGAATACGTCTGGGCCGTGCTGCCGTACCCCCCGGTTTGCCGGGCGCCGGGTGTTCAGCGACCGCGCGGTGCAACACTCCCGGCAGGGCCTCCACATAGTTGCCTCGTTTGACGACGTAGTCCGCCGCTCCCAACCGAAGCACTTGTACGACCAGCGCCTCATCACCGACACCCGTCACCACGACGACCGGCAGAGAGAGCTGTTTCAGCCCGATTTCCCTTAAGACGTCGATCCCTTCCATATCGGGGAAATGATTGTCCAGCAGGAGCACGTCGTACGAGCGCTCGCCGAGCCGCGCCAGGCATTGCTGTCCCGTGTCGACTATCTCGAGCTCGATTTCCGGTGCGTGCAATTCCAGATGTGCTCGCGTCAGGTCAGCATCGACGCGATTGTCTTCGGCATAGAGCACGCGCAGAGTGGGATCTGTGCTCACCGTGCGGACCCGTCACGGAACGGCGGTTCGTTCGTGAGCAACCAGTACACCTTGATGCTCTTCACGACCTCCGTGAACGTCAGGAAGTCCACCGGCTTGACGATGTAGGAGTTCACGCCGAGTTCGTAGGCAGTTTCGACATCCCGGCTCTCACGCGACGTGGTCATCACCACGATTGGCACTTGCCGCCAGACCGGATCACGCCGTGCCCGCCTCAACACCTCGATCCCATCGACTTTCGGCAAACGGAGATCCAACAGCACCACAATCGGCACTTGCAGGTCGCTCGCGGATCGATGTTTCTCCATGTATTCCAATGCTTCCTCACCGTCTCGGCACGCCACGATCGGGTTGGCGACACCGCTCCCCTCGAGCGCCTGGAGCGTGAGATCCAGATCCATGGGATTGTCCTCGACCAACAGAATCGGACGAATCGAAGGGTTCACGGCGCACTCTCTTGCGGAACGCATGCACGCGGCAATTCGACGAAGAAGGTGGCTCCTGATGCCGGCGCCGATGTGCCCCAGATTCGGCCGCCCATCTTGTCCAGCACTTTCTTGACTATGGCCAGCCCGGCGCCGGTACCCTCGAACTCCTCTTGCCGCACGAGCCGATCGAACAGCCCGAAAATACGGTCGTGGTACTTCATGTCGAACCCGATTCCGTTATCAGCCACCTCGATGAGCAACGCCTCGCCTCTCTCATGGCTGGCGATGCGAATCGACGGTGGGTGAACATTCCGGCTGTACTTCAGCGCATTGTCGATCAGGTTGGTCAAGACCTGCAGCAGTCCGCGCTCCCACGCGTGTACGATCGGCGCGGTGAGACTGACCGTTACGTCGGCGCCGTGCTCGAGAATTGTCGTATTCCGATCCCGCAGGATAACCTCGACCATCTGTGTCAGGTTGACCGTGGTGGCGCTCGGCGTTTCCGAATCAAGCCGAGCGTAGTGCAACAGATCTTCAATCAGGTGATCGAGGTTATTCGTCGCGCTGACAATCTGTTTGAGGCAGTGAAGCGCACGTTCGCTGAGGCCGGCGCGGTGCCGTCGATCCAGTTCCGCAGCGTAACCGGCAATTCCCCGCAGCGGCGCCTTCAGATCGTGAGACACCGTGTACGCGAACGCCCGCAATTCTTCATTGCTCGCCCGCAACATGTGCTCGACATGCGCGCGGCGATTGACTTCGCGCTCGAGTTCCTCATTCTTGTCGCGTAGTTCGCTCGTTCGGCTGGCAACGCGTTGCTCGAGGATCTCCAATGCGCGCTTGCGCTCGCTGATGTCGGCCATCGCGCCGATGACCCGAACCGGCGTGCGCGCGCTGTCATATAACACGTAAGCACGGTCCAGGACGTCCGCATACGAACCGTCGGCGCGGCGAAACCGGTACTCGCCGGACCAGAACACACCACCGGCTGACATGACTGCGCGCAGCCCCTTCGTCATCACCTCCAAATCGTCGGGATGGACGTTTGCGGCGATCCAATCGGCACTATCCACGACATCGTCCGGCCCATAGTTGAAGACTGTGCTGATTCCGCGATTCCACCATACAGTACCGTTGGTCAAGTCCCAGTCCCAGATGACGTCATTGGTGGCGCGCGCAGCCATTTGAAATCGTTCTTCGCTTCGCCGGATCTGATCTTCAGCCCGCTTGCGTTCGGTGATGTCCTGGCAGATGCCGACCAGTTTCGTTGGACGTCCGGCAGTATCGACAATCCACGTGCCCTGGCTGTGGAGCATTCGGACGGTACCATCCGGGCGGACAATGCGCTCGTCGAATTCGAACGGCGTGCCCTGCTGAAACGCCGCCTCGATGGCGGACCTCGTGGCGGGTCGATCGTCGGGGTGGACACGTTCGAGATAACCCTCGAATGTGGGCGGGAATCGATCAGCGGCGACCCCGAAGATCCGACACAACTCCTCCGATCGCTCCACTGTGTTGTTGTGCACGTTCCACTCATAGCTCCCGAGGTGGGCGATCCGCTGAGCTTCGGCGAGTTGCGCCCCACGCCTGCTGATTTCCTCCTCAGCCTGCTTACGGTCGGTGACGTCGAGAGTGACACCGAGCATCCGCACGCACATGCCCGTGGTGTCGTACTCTCCGCGCCCTGTCGTGGCGATCCATCGCACCGATCCGTCCGGGCGGATGATCCGGCACTCCTCGTGGTACGTCGCACCGCCGGCGAGTGCATGCCGCAGTGCGTTTCGGACGCGAGCCCGGTCGTCGGGATGGATGGCTCTCATGACCATCTCGAATGTCAGGTCGGTCGCATCTGTGGACCAGCCGAACATCGACTTCAGTTCGTCACTCCATACCAGCCGATCCGAACCGACGGTCCATTCCCAAATGCCAATATGTCCGCTGGATGCCGCAAGGCGCTGTCGCTCTTCGCTCGCCAACAGCGCCTGCGTCTCGCGATCTTTGACAATGGCAATGGCGGCGGTGTGAGTGCATAGATCGACCATCCGCAACTGTTGTTCCGATGGTCGCGTTGGAATCGGGAAGTAAAGAGCGAATGTCCCGAGCACGGCGCGCTGTCCGTCGAAGATCGGTGTGGACCAGCAGGCCCGCAACCCGTGTGCGAGCGCAACGGGACGATAGGACTGCCACAGCGGGTCCGTCGCGATGTCCTCGACCACGACCGGCTCACGTCGAAACGCGGCAGTCCCGCAGGAACCCGCTTGCGGACCAATCACCTGGCCATCGATGGCACGAATGAAATCGTCAGGGAGACTTGGCGCTGCACCATGGCGAACATGGATGCCGTCCGGATCCAGCAAGAGGATCGAACAGAGCATCCCGGAACATTGCCCCTCCATGACGCGCAGCAGTGTCTCGAGCGATTCCCGGAGCGGTGCTCCTCGAGCAATCAACTCCAGGACACGATTCTGTCCCGTGAGCAACTCTGCGTTTTCGCGCGCGGCTTGTTCCGCCACCTTGCGCGCAGTGATCTCGTGAAAAAAGATTGAGAGACCGTCGGGTGACGGGTAGATGCGATTTTCGAACCAACGGCTCCAGGGCTCATAGTAGCTTTCCATTTGTATGAACACCTGGTCGGCCATCGCTTTTTCGTACGCGAGATGAAACGGCTGTCCACGCCCCTCCGGGAACTCTGTCCAGATGTGCCGGCCCAGGAGGTCCTCGGGCCGGCGTCCGAACAGGCCGGCAGCCTGCTCGTTGACGTAGGCGTAACACCAGTTCTTATCAAGCGCCACGAAGCCGTCGCTCACACGGTCGAGAATGTCGGTCAGTGCTTGCATGGTTTCCTAACCCCTGGGCTTGATCCGGTTTGGGACACGCTCCAAGAGGTGCAGACCAATCGTCGCCGATGATTCGATAACGAGTTCACGGCACAAGTTGTACGGGCCGTGCTCCACCAGGCCAGAGCACGGCAGCGTCGCCCAATGGCCTCGATCACCGAGATGGCGCTGCGCGAAGCGATCCCAGGAAACGCTCTGCCTCAGCCGCTGCTGTCGGGGCGCGTCAGCGGCGCATCAAGCACTTCGCGGACCTTGCGCGTCAATTCGCTCGTCGTAAACGGCTTTTGCAGGAACGCCACCGGTTGCTCTCCGATCCCGTGTTCCAACACAGTCGCATCGGTGTAACCGGACATGTAAAGAACCCTCATGTCTGGACGGACCGTGCGCAGGTGGGCGGCCAAGGTGGGACCGCTCATTCCAGGCATGACCACGTCGGTAATCAGCAAAGAAATCGGTCGACCGACCGCTTCACACGCCTCGACGGCAGAGGGTCCTTCCGCAGCCTCAATCACGTCATAGCCGTGGGCCCGGAGCACGTGATGCATCAGACTCCGGACATCGTGCTGGTCCTCCACGACGAGAACCGTCTCGTCACCATGCGGGCTGTCCAACGTCGCCGGTGCGTCGATCACCGTGACGGCGCCTTCGACACGAGGAAGGTAAATCTTGAACGTCGTCCCCTGACCGACCTCGCTATAGACCCAGATCCAGCCGCCGCTTTGCTTGACAATCCCGTAGACCATCGACAGTCCGAGCCCCGTTCCCTTGCCGTGTTCTTTCGTCGTGAAGAAAGGCTCGAAGATGTTGGGTAGCACGTCATTGTCTATGCCGATGCCTGTGTCGCTGACGGCAAGCATGACGTAGCTGCCGGACCGAAACGAGGGGTGCTTCTGCGCCTCCTCGTCGTCGATGCTGACGTTGTGTGTTTCGATCGTCAGCCGCCCGCCGCGCGGCATCGCATCGCGGGCATTCACTGCGAGATTGACCAGGAGCTGATTGAGTTGGCTCGGATCCGCTTCCACGTGACCAAGGTGCGGATCGAGGATCGTGACGAGTTCAACCGGCTCGCTGAGCAGGCGGGACAGCATATTCGTACTCTCGCGGATCGACTCATTCAGGTCGATCACACGAGGTTGAAGGAGCTGACGGCGGCTAAAGGCCAGGAGTTGCCGCGTCAGGTCGCTGGCCCGCCTGGTGGCCGCGCTGATGTTCTCGACGCTTTGACGCAAAGGAGCATCGGGAGCCAGCTTCTCGAGCATCAAGTCGGCGTGGCCGGTAATCACGGTCAATAGATTATTGAAATCGTGGGCGACGCCTCCAGCGAGTCGGCCGAGTGACTCGATCTTCTGCGCCTGTTGCAGCTCTTCGGAGAGACGTGCCCGCTCCGCCTCGGTGCGCTCTCGCTCGGTAAGTTCAGCCTCGAGCCGCCGATTCAGCCGCGTCAGATGGAAGCGATCGATGGCGTTGTCGATGGCGTAGGGCACTTGCGTCAGGTACCCCTCACGCTTGCAGATGTAGTCATAGGCGCCGAGCTTCAGTGCCGCAACCGCGGTGGTTTCGTCCCCGCGTCCCGTCACCACCACAACCGGAATGGCCTGATTGCGTTGGCGCAGTTCCCGCAGGAAGTCCAGTGTGTCCATGCCTGGCATGCGCAGATCGACGAGAACGAGATCGACCGGAGTCCGCTGCAGCAGTTCCAGACCTTCGGACGCTGACCGGACGATGTCCAAGTTGAGATGGGGAGCGTGCTCAGCCAGGTACTCTGCAGTCAAGTCGATGTCGGCCTCACTGCGCTCGATGTACAAGATGCGTCGACGGCTCCGTCGGGCCGCGTAGCCGACATCACGGAGCCGCTGAAATTCAGCGGCCGCATGCCTGACAAGTGAGGGCAAGTTTTCGACGTAGTTTCCCTGTTTCGGTACGTAATCCCAGGCGCCGAGTCGGAGAACGCGAACCACCACGTCTTCGTCGCCAACCGCAGTCGCCACGATCACTGGCAAGTAGACGTTGTGGAGCGCCAGCGCCTTGAGGACGTCGATCGCATCCATGTCGGGAAGGCGGTAATCGAGCAGCAGCACATCGTAGTGAGTGATCTGCAGCCGCGTCAGGCAGGCCTCTCCGTGCGCGACTATGTCGAGCTGAATGTCGGTAGCATGAGTCGCGAAATGGTGGCGTGTCAGGTCGGCATCGGAAGCGTTATCTTCGGCATAGAGCAGACGCACTCTTCGATCCATGCGCTACGCCTCCGCGGGGCCTGCGCAGCAACCGTGTCGTGGTGACGCGAATCGTCTACGCTCGTTGACGTCGCTCCAGGCTGCGGGCCGCGACGGCGTTCTTATATCACGTGCGTGCCGACATTTTCGATGTCGTTCGATCGCGCTCCAGCCTCTCTGCCCCACGCCCGTCGAGCACGGAACCTACCCTGTCGTCACCGTAACCAGTCAAGTTCCTGTCAAAATTCAGCTGGAATCGTTTGACAGACGCGTTGCGGACGGACGATGATCCGCGCGAAGCAAAAAGGAGTTGTCCGATGAAAGTGCTGAGAGCCTGCGTGGTGACTGCAGTAGTGGCGACAACGCTGTCCCTCGGCGCGTCGATTGCGCTGTTGGGCGAAGACAGCACCGCGCGCGAGACGCGCGACCGCCACGAAATCGAGGCGCTGATGTGGAAGTACACGCGTGCGCTCGACAAGGGAGACGGCGCGACCTACGCCTCCACCTACACGGTGGACGGGCAGTTCGGGACCGGGGCGAACGCCACGAAGGGGCGCGAGGCGCTGTCGAAGCTCGTTGTGCGGCAGCCGGCCGCCGGCGAACCGGCGCGGGCGCCGTTGTATCACATGGAACTGAACCACTGGATCGAGTTCGTAGACAAGGACCATGCTCGATATCACGCCTACTACCTGACCGTCTCCGGGGCGCTGGGACGCGAGACGCCGCCACGGATCGTCGCCGCCGGGCAGAGCCTCGATGAAATGGAGCGCGTCAGCGGCAAGTGGCTGCTCAAGACGCGTGACGTCGCCGCGAAGGACTAATCAAGGCCAACAATCGTCGGCGCTCTCGCGGTTCAGCAACGACGCGAGCAGTTCTTGAGATTCGAACTGCCGGAGGATGATGCAGCCTCACTCCCGCAATCGCAGAGAGGCAGCGCCGACATGTGCCGCGGAATCATTCCCACACTCTCTCGCACGCGCGACTTGAAGGCTGGATCGCGCGGCGATCCCCGCCCGAGTTGTTCGGCGGTAGCGGCTTCCGCCGAACAGCTCGCGAGGGGACTGCGCTTCTGGATAGCGACAGCTTACTCACCATGGGCTCCCGTCACTTTGCCGTCGTGATCACTCCGTACCTTGAATGAGCCGATGCGCTTGCCCATTCGTTTCACGGCGAAGCGCTCTTCGTCCCCGTCGATCAAGACGGGCTCGATGGCGGCCTGCAGATCTTCCTGACGAACGATGACTGGATCGTTCGAGACCTGGTGTGCAACGTCGGATGTCTTGTGGCGCAGCCAGGGTTGTTGGCTTGGGTCGGTGTACTGTGGAAACATCTGAAAAGCAATCCCCTCATTTCTTTTCGGCTGCTGCACGGTGTGCCAAACACAGGCCGAGCTCACCACTGGATGAGCGCACGACGAAATGTGAAAGAACGAGAGCGTGTGGGAAACGTAAAAGGCGGGATGTGGAACGTCAATGATCCCGAAGGGTCGTTTACGGCCGCAAGCCTCGGGATCGTGCGTCGATGCAGTTATGGGACATCACGCGACAGGTTGCGCGGCGACGAACATCCAGCGATGTTCGAACTCCACCGAATCCGCCGAGGCGCGAAGATTGATCCCGGCGCTGATGCCCGCTTCGGCGATCGCTCTCATGGTGACTTCAAGCGACTGGAGCGATCGCGCGTTCGCCACAATGGCTGCCCACTCCTTGAACTGCCGGTGTTGTAGCCAGTGATCGGTTGCCGTGACCCGAAAACCTGCCGCATGGACGATCTCCAGCAGTCCACTCGCAGGCAACATGCGGACGTGAGTTGGATCACGCAGTTGTTCCAGCGCATTGTGGAGTCGTCCCTCATCCGGATCTTCGGATGACGTGAGATCGCCGATGACGAGTAGACCATCGGATTTGAGGACCCGTTTCACTTCGCGCAGCACGGCGAGCGGGTCGAGGAAGTGATGAATCGAAAGGCGGGTGATGACACAATCAATCGCCGCCGTCGCGAACGGAAGACATTCAGCAAGCGATTCGATGAATTGCGTGGTCGCCGGGCTGGTGGCGCACGTCGCGCGCGCGATCTGAATCATCTTCGGCGTCACGTCCACGCCGACACTGAGCCGCATTGTCGGCGCCAGACGTGCCAGGAGCGTCGCAGGCCCGCAGGCCAGATCGAGCATCACCCCGCTCGCTTTGGAAGCAATCGCTTCCTTGAAGCGAGTGGTGATGGCTTCAGCCGAGAAGGCGGGAGCCTTGGCCATCGCTTCCGCTTGTCTCGAGAACTCCGTCTCGACCAGTTCCCGCTGGCGCAAGTGGCGCTGCACCTGGAATCCGATGTCGCGGTTCAAAACGTGTACTGCACGCCGAACTCCATCAGCCTGGGCCGCAGGATCAATGTCGGGTAGAGGTATGTCGGACCCGCTCGCTGGTTCCACGTTTGAGTAGTATTCGCATTGAGCAGGTTGAAGAAGTTCACGCGTAACGTCACCCGCTGTCGTTGGGGTAGCTCAAACGACTTGTCGAGACGAAGATCGACATACGACGTCGTCGGCAACTGCAGTGTTCCCAGCGGATCCGTGTTGATCACGAACGTCGGAATCGACGTGCCGCCGCGGAGAAGGACCTGCCTCGACTGCGGTGCCCCGCTCTCGCTGTTGAAGTTCGCCGACGCGGCAATGCCATACGGCAGGCGATAGAACCCCGAGACACGGAACGTTCGCTGTGTAGACTGGTCGCCGGTGTTGATCTCGGCGTTCGGGTTGTACTCCGCGGCACGATTCAGCGGATGCCCGACCTTCGCGTCATTCAACGTGGCCGTATAGGATGCGAGAAATTGCCAGTTGTCGGAGATTCGCTTCACGACCTGCAGGTCGATTGCCGTATGCCGTTCCGACGACTTCGGGTCGTTGATGATCATGAACTTCTCGAAGTTCCGACCTCTGAGCGCTGCCGGATAGTCCCAATAGGTCAGCATCCTGCCCGGATCGTCCGCATTCCCCACGATGCCGTCATTACCAGGATCGGGGCTGCTGATCGGGATGTTGTATGCCTCGTACGGCCGCAGGATGTTCAGGAGCCGTTGTTCGTTGAAGGTGCGGATTTGGACGCCGGATACGCGAACGGCAAAGTTGCGGCCCAGTTGTCGCTCGAGGGTCACGGCGAACTGATCGGTGCCCATCGGCTTCTCGTCGGGATTGCTGACGCCGGGCGCTGGCGTACTGCTGATGAAGTCCGGTCCGTTCGGATCGTCATTGACTTCGCCGGGGTCGTACAGGCGATTGCCATTGAGATCGCGCCACCTGTAGGTCGACGTCACCGAGGCAAACGGATTCGTCATCTGGTTCTCTTCCATGAACCGCTGTTTGTAGAACCGGCCCCAACCACCTTTGAGCACGGTGGTCCCGTTGCCCGTGATGTCGTACGAGAAGTACAAGCGCGGTGCAAAAGACGTGAGCGACTTGAAGGGAATCTTTTCCGTGCACGCCGCAGCAGTGAACGACCATGGGCCTGCCTGTCGGCATTGCTTCGGAACTTCCGCGGTGTCGTGCTCGAAGCGGCCGCCCAGCTCCAGTGTCAGCCGGCGCGCAATCGTCCAGGTGTCGCCGCCATACGCGGTCGTGAACGTCACGTTGTTCTGCGGGATCGCTGGATAGTTATAGAGCTCGATCTGTGTCGGGGTGCCGACTTGTCCCGTGGCCCCGCCGGTGAAAATCAGCCGGTACTGGCCGGCGGCTCCGCGATCACCATTCCCCTGAATGAATGCGGTCGGCGTGTACTCGAACCCCGCTTTGAACTCATGATTTCCGGCGAACAGATCCGGCTTGAAGTAGGTGGCCGTGGCCTTCGAGGTATACCTCCAGATGTCGTTCCAACTGCCGCCGTTCGGACTCTGGCCATCCTGCCACTGCGACGTCAGATCGAACCGCGAGGGTCTGCCACCGCCATGGCTTTCATCGTTCCCCATTCGAATCTCGAGTCCTTGCGGGACACCGGCCGCCGTCGCTGCGTCCGTCGTTCCCACGAAGTTCGCGTTCTGACCGCCCGTCCAGGTCCAGCGTCCGAAGAGGACCGACATCACCAGGGAATTGCCGCGCACTTCCTGCCATTCGGCCTTCCACGTCGAGACCCGGATCGGCGGGATGCGATCGAGACGGGATTCCCACGCCTGGAATCTCGTCTGCGTGTCGGCGTAGTGGTACTTCTGCACCCACGTGTTCCAGAACACCAGTTTGCTCGCCTGCCGCAGCTGGTACGAGACCTTCTGGTTGGTGATGATCTCGGCCTTGTACCCGTTCCCCGGCGTCCCGTCTGGCTTGAACACACCCAGCTGAATGACGTCCTGCGGCCGATAACGCGCGCTGCCGTAGAACCACAATTTGTCCCGGATGATGCGTCCGCCGAGATCTCCTCCCTGGTCTGTTCGACTGAGCAACGGATTTCCCTCGGTGATGCCCTGCGCGCGCAGTTCGTCGTCAACGTTGTCACCTTCGGTGTGCTGACTCGAATAGGCGTAACTTGCGCCGCCGTGAAATTGGTTGCCGCCTGATTTCAGGAGCATTGACAATGCCGGTCCGCGCGACGGAACGTCTGGCCCGTTGCTGATGGTCTGGACCTTGGCTTCTTCCATGGCGTTGTAGTCGAAATAGTTACCGCCCTGCGTCTGAATACGCGTATCGCTCGTGACCAGCCCCTCCATCACCATGAACGACTCGATCGGCTGGCCGAAGGAGCTGAATTCCGGCGTGTCGCCGACCGTTCCGCCGCCGACATCCAGACGTCCGGGAGCACGGACGCCGGGAGCCTGCACCATCAAGCTGATCGCGCCATTGCGACTCGTTGGCGTCAGTTCGAGTGTCTCTCGCGTGAACTGCGTGCTCGCCGACGTCGCCGTCACATCGACTACCGGCGCTGCGCCAGAGACCGTCAGCGTCTCCGACAGCGCCCCCAGCTTCAGCGTGATATCCAGCCGGACCGTCGCGCCCAGGTCGAGCCGAACGTCTTCCTGACGCATCGTCGTAAAGCCGTCCAGCGTGTACAACACCGTGTAAATGCCGATGGGCAGCGGTGTGATGCGGTACTCCCCCTGGACGTTGGTCACGTCGCTCACTTCTTTGAGCTGCAGAACCGGGCTGCTCACCTTCACGGTCACCCCGGGCAGGACGGCGCCGCTTTCGTCTCGGACCTGGCCAGTGATCGCCGACAACTGCTGAGCAATCGCCTCGTCGGCCAACGCCAGAGTAAAGAACACCGTGAAGATCTGAATCGATCGACGTGAACGCAACGTGGCCGACGGAAGACTCATAGGTACTCCTTCGAACGGCTCGTGCTGACGATTTCCACTGAGGCAGTGGGAACCGTGCGACGCGTTGGCGCGCGACTCCCTCGGGCACACGACGAAGGCTTTTAGACGTAATGTCGAAAGCGGCGTGATTCTACACGTCCCCAACGTCTGGAAGCCCTGCCCATTTTTAGGTAGGTGCGACTGGGGAGAATACCGGAGGCGTTGCTCTCGCTACCCGGTGGCTGCCAGAAAACGAAAGTGCTAGCGCACGTAGAGCGCGAGGCGAGGAAACGCGAAGCGTCCCGCAACGTCGTCGATGACGTTCACCTGGCAGGTGTAGAGACCAGGGGTGAATGCGTCGGCTGGCACCTCGAACTGAAACAGCGCCGCCCGGCGATCGGCGGCGTCGAGGTGTGAGCGCTCGACGAGCGGCGTCTCGAACACCTTCACCAAGCCGCGATAGAACGCGAGGCTCGTCTTCAGCATCGCCGCGCCTCCGGGCGACGCTTGCGGCTCATAAACCTCGTAGTAGAAGTACATCTTCTGATTGCGATCGACGACGTGCGAGAGACTGGGGAGCAGCTCGACGCCTTCGCGCACGAGTGGATTGTCGGTGCGCTGTCGTCCAGCCGTGGGCCGAATCTGCGTGCTGAGCGTGACCGAGCTGACCTTCACCGGCGCTTGTCGCAGATCGGGAACGAACACGCCCGACTCGAATGAGCCCATCGTGCCGTTCGCGTTCTCACGGACCACGACCTTCACGACGAAGCGTCCGGGCGGCAACGTCAGGCCAGCTTGATAGAGCAACTGCGGCGACGCGAGACCGGACGCGTCCGGCGCGATGTCGAGCGTCTCGCGAAGCCGGCCCACCGGCCGTCCCTGCTCATCGCGGACGATGCCGAGGATGTCGAGCGTGTCGCGTTGCGGCGAGCCGCGAAGAGCGCCCCGCGGCACGGCAACCGACAAGGGCACGTAGTAGCGGTCCTGCGCGAGCCTGAACCACCCGGCTGACATCACGACAGGCAGGTCAGTTGCGGACACAGGCGCCGCGAGCTGTTGCTGAAGCTGGCGCTCGCGATCCTGGCGATTGGTGTGTGCGAAATCTCGTGCGGCGTAATAGCCGGCACGATGCTCGACGCGGAGCCCGGGCTTCCTCACGCGCACCGTGATGCGACGGAAGCGCCCGTCCTTCGCTGCATTCGTGCTGTTGTACCCGAGCAGGTAGTAGAGCGATGTGTCGCGCTGCACCTGCGTAAATGCCTCGCCAAAGTCGTTGGTGTCGACGAACGCATGGCCGCCTGTATCAGAGGCCAGCGTTTGCAGCGTTTCCTGCGAAGCGAAGAGACGATCGAACTGCTGATTGACCCCGCGTCCGGAGAATGCGCCGACACCGCGCGCGCTCGGCCGCGACGCATCCCCGCCAGGGACGATCACCTGGAGCCCTCGCGTGTCGACCGGATAGATCGCCATGTTCGCGCGTACGGCACTGCTGGTGGTGGCGCGCAACTCGACCTGATTGTCGGTGCCGCTGCGGGTCATTCCGCCACTGAAGTACAACACTGACTTCTTCTGCTCGATCGAGCCGAGCATGTCGGCCAGCGTACGCAGGCCGCGCAGCCGCGCGTCGTTGTTGAAGAGATCGTATTCGGCCGTGTCCGCCGTCACGCCGTCACCGCCGGCCGCTGCGACCTCGTCGGTGGCCGCAGTCTCCGCCGCTGGCGCATCGAAGGCTGTGGCGTCGACGGCGGTGAACGCAGCGAGCGTGGTCTTCACCTGCGAGTGATCGCCGGTGAAGTCCGAGACGACTTTGAGCGTCGAATCGATCGTCGCGATTGCGACGAGGTCCGCGTCGCCCATCTGGTTGTCGACGTAGTCGGCCGCGGCACGGGTCGCTCGATCGAGTTCTTCGGGCTGCATCGAGCTCAGATCGAATAGAAGCACGATCAGGCGTCGGCCGGACAGATCTTCACGTCGAACCGGCGCCGCAGCATCAGTCGCC
>JBKPNV010000314.1:0-14332 GCA_046732795.1 Acidobacteriota bacterium | reverse complement strand
AGCAGTCGGCGATGATGTCCGGGATCGCATCGGGCTCGTGGTCGCTCGTGAATTTCATCCTGCTGAACGCCATCGGCGCAGGCGTGGCCATCGGCGGCCTCCGGATTCTTCCTGGCGCCAACTTGATCAGCGGCCAGCGCTGGGAAGAAATTTTCTGGATCATTGCGCTGATGCCCGCTGTCGGCGTCGCGATCTGGTTGTTCCTCAGCCGCCATCAGGCGGTGGCAGCGCGAAGCTGACGCAACCGCCGTCGACTCCTAACGCCAACGTCCAACTCCCAAAGAACCGAGCTGTTTGCGAGTTTGGCGGTGGGCGTTGGGAGTTGCGGGTCAACGGGTCACCCCAAGACTCGCCTCGTACTCCGTCGGACAGCCGAACCCCTCGACCTTCACACCCATTCGTCGCATCGCATCGAGCGCGAGCAACCGTTGATATCCGTTGAACGTCACGACATGCGCAAACATGCCGCCGAAGGTGAACGTCTCGGGCGGCTCGCACAGCGCGTCGACGAAGCTGTCGCCCCAGGCATTGCGATTCCGCACGTCCCGCAGCACCCTGTCGAACTCGACGTCGACCTTCTGCAAACGCGCCAGCAGTACGTCCGGCGTTCCCTGTTCTGGCGGTTCCTTGAGCGGATCGGAGAACGTTCCGCCGGTGAGCGCCGCCGTCCAGATCTCCTTGGTCTGCACCATTCGTCGCAGCAGATCGCGGAGACTCCGAGCCGGCGAATCCCAGGGAAAGACATATGTCTTGTTGTTGAGTGGCGCATCGAGCTGCTCGGGTGTCAGCTCACGCGCATGCTCGAGCAGCTTCCGTGTGTGGAACGATTCGGCGCCCGCGAAGATGTCGTACAGATCCATGTCGTCTCCTCCCGAGCGGGACGTCGGAGCACAGAAGTGAATCGATGTGGGTGACGGAAGGTGATAGTGCGTCGCGCCCATGCGCCGATACAGGCTCGGCGAGATGCGGAATGCCTTGCGGAACGCGCGCGTAAACGCCTCGAGCGATCCATAGCCGGCATCGAGTGCAATGTGCGTGACAGACTGCTGCGTACGTGCGAGCTGCCAGGCAGCCCGCTCCAGCAGCAAACGCCGGCGCATCGCTGCTGGTGTTTCGTCGATGGCCGCCTTGAAGATGCGGAAGAACTGCGACCGGCTGGCATACGCCCGCCGCGCGAGCGTGTCGCTGCTGCTTCCGTCGTCCAGCGAGTCCAGCACCACGGCAGAGAGACGTTCAACGTCCCGGTCAGTGCTCATGTCCTGCTCACGACGAATGTAGAGCGCCGCGACGCAGATGACCTGACTCTGCGTCCCAATTTTGGTGCTTGGTTCTGGGTTCCTCGTCCTCCGTCCGGACCAAGACCAAGAACTAAGGCCGAAGGACTAATCGATACCACCGAGGCAGAGGTACTTGATCTCGAGATACTCCTCGATGCCGTACTTGGAGCCCTCGCGCCCGAGACCTGACTCCTTTACGCCGCCAAATGGCGCGACTTCGGTCGAGATGAGGCCGGTATTGATGCCGACCATACCGGACTCGAGCGCTTCGGCGACGCGCCACACGCGACCGATGTCGCGGCCGTAGAAGTATGCCGCCAGGCCGAACTCCGTGTCGTTCGCCATCGCCACGGCCTCGTCCTCGGTCGTGAACTTGAACAGCGGGGCCACCGGGCCAAACGTCTCCTCACGCGCCACCATCATCTGCCGCGTGACGTCGACGATGACCGTCGGTTCGAAGAAGCGGCCGCCGAGCGCATGACGATTCCCGCCGAGAACGACACGACCGCCCTTCGCAACCGCGTCGGAGATGTGCTCTTCGACTTTGGCAACGGCCTTGTCATCGATGAGCGGACCCTGTGTGGCACCGGGCTCCAGTCCAGGCGCCGGCTTCAGCTTCTTGACGGCTTCCGACAGCTTGGACGCGAACGTGTCGTAGACGCCGTCCTGCACGTAGATCCGGTTCACGCACACGCAGGTCTGACCCGTATTCCGGTACTTCGACACGATCGCCCCTTCGACCGCCGCATCCAGATCGGCATCGTCGAACACGATGAACGGCGCGTTGCCCCCTAGCTCGAGCGACAGCTTCTTCACCGTTTGCGCGCACTGCGCCATCAGCACCTTGCCCACTTCCGTCGACCCGGTGAACGACAGCTTCTTCACGATGGGATTGGAAGTGAGTTCGCCCCCGATCTCCGAGGCCGACCCCGTCACGACGTTGAAGACGCCCTTCGGGATACCCGCGCGCTCGGCCAGTTCGGCGAGCGCCAGCGCAGAGAACGGCGTCTGCGAGGCCGGCTTCAGCACGACGGTGCAGCCGGCGGCGATCGCGGGGCCGGCCTTGCGCGTGATCATCGCCAGCGGGAAGTTCCACGGCGTGATGCACGCGACTACGCCGATCGGCTGCTTGATGACGACGATCCGCTTGTCCGCCTGGTGCCCGGGGATCGTGTCGCCGTACACGCGCTTGGCTTCTTCGGCGAACCACTCCAGGAACGACGCCGCGTACACGACCTCGCCCTTTGACTCGGTCAGCACCTTTCCCTGCTCCGTCGTCATCAGGCGCGCGAGGTCGTCCTGGTGCTGGAGCATCAGCTCGTACCACTTTCTGACAGCGGTTGCGCGCTCCTTCGCCGCCTCCTTACGCCATGCCGGCAGCGCTCGATCCGCCGCCTCGATCGCGGCGCGCGTCTCGGCCGCACCCAGCTTGGGCACGGTGCCGACCACTTCGCCGGTCGCCGGGTTGTCTACCGAGATGGTTCCGCCCGACTGCGCATTCACCCACGCGCCGTCGACGTAACACGATTGCCGGAACAACTTCGAATCGGTGAGCGTGACACCGGTTGGAACGGTTGGAGATGTCGTTGCCATGGCGATTTGAGTCTTGAATCCCGAACAGCTCGAATCCTGAATCCCTCGAGCCCGGCGTCCCGAGTCCAGGTCACGAGTTCCTGACGTTGATCGTATAGCCGCCGTCGACCGTGATGCGCGCGCCGTTCACGTAGCTGGCGCGGTCCGACGCAAGGAAGGTGACGACATTGGCGACTTCTTCCATTGTGCCCCAGCGCCGGGACGGGATGCCCCAGTCGCGACAGGTGTCGTCGAGGAACTGCTGCTTTGTCTGGCCGCGCTGGCGCCCCATGTTCTCGGCCCAGCTCTCGCGCCACTCAGTCGCGATAAGTCCGGGAATCACGGAGTTCACCGTGATCCGCGAGGCCGAGAGGTCCTGCGCGAGATACGTCGTCACGTGATTCATCGCCGAGTTGTTTAGCCCATGCGTCAAGGCAGACGACAACACGCTCGAGCCGGCGATGCCGCTGATGTTGATGATGCGACCGGTGCCATCGGTCGGCATGCTCGGCAGCAGTGCCTGGATCATTCGCAGCATGCCCATCGTCTTGATGTTCACGTCGTCCATCCAGTCGGTATCCGGCCAGGTGATCTGACGCTCCTGCCGCTTGATGGGTCCGCCGGCGTTGTTGACGAGAATGTGGACAGTCTTGAGTTCGCTGGTCGCGCGCTCGGCAGCAGCTTTGACAGCCGCCGTGTCGCGCATGTCCGTGGGCACGGTGACGACGCGAACGCCGGTCGCCTTGCAGATCTCGGAGGCGGATCGCTCGAGTTCTTCGACGCCGCGCGCGAGCAGCACGAGGTTGACCCCTTCGTTCGCCAGCCCGCGTGCGATGGCCTTGCCGATGCCCTTGCTGGCACCGGTCACGAGCGCGTTGCGACCTTTGAGTGCGAGATTCATAGAAACGTCGCGCACGCTGAAGCGTGCGCTCTACGAGCGTGGCGCGCCGGCTTCAGCCCGCGCGGAATATCACGCGAGCCATTTACCCGGGTCCGACAGCGTGCCGACGACCTCCTGCATGAACTGCGCGGCCCGCGCGCCGTCGATGATTCGGTGATCCGACGACAACGTGAGCGTGACGATCGGCCGGATGCCGATCATCCCGTCGACCGCGACGACGCGGTCGGTGATCGCACCGACGGCGAGGATGCCCGCCTGAGGCGGGACGATGATCGCGGTGAACGCGTCCACCCCGAACATGCCGAGGTTGCTGATCGTAAAGGTGGCGCCGGAGATATCGGCCGGCTGAAGCTTGTTCGCCTTAGCGCGTTCTGACAGCTCCTTGCGCTGCTTCGCGATCGCGCCAAGCGGCAGCTTGTCGGCGTTGCGAATCACCGCGGTAACGACGGCGTTCTCGACCGCCATTGCGAGCGCCACGTTGACCTCGGCGTTCAGCGACACGGCGTTGTTGACCCAGCTGCCGTTCATTCGCGGGAACGTCTTCAGCGCTCGCGCAACCGCCGACACCATCAGATCAGTATGCGTGATCTTCACGCCGTGCGATTTCTCGATGACCGGGATCAATCCCTCGCGCGTTGCGTTGAGAGACGTCGCATCGACATCGCGAGCGACGAAGAAATGGGGGACCGTCGTCCAGCTCTGCGTCGTGCGCTCGGCCATGATGCGGCCGATCGAGCTGACAGCATCGGCTGGTCCGGCAGCGACCGATGGCGGTGGCGTCGCCGCAGGTGCGGTCACGGGAGCAGGCGCGGGGGCCGGTGCCGGCGCCGCCGGAACGGCCGCCGGACCGCTCGCAGCCTGCGCTGCCTTGAGGATATCGTCCGCAAGAATTTCACCGCCAGGGCCTGAACCTCTGAGCCTCGAGATATCAACACCATGCTCGCGCGCAAGGCGTCGCGCCTTCGGCGAGATCTTCGCCCCCGCAACAGAGACTGGCTCAGCGGCCGCGGGCGCAGCTGCAGCCGCTGCTGCCGCGGGCGCGGAGTCCATCTTCCTTCCGGTCTGCGCCTGCGCACCACCGGTTGGCAGCGACTCACCCGGTTTGAGCAACCACGCAATCGTCTGCCCGACTGGAACGACGTCGCCAACCTTCGCAGTCACGCCCGACAACACGCCGTCGCCGCCGGCTTCGATTTCGACGACCGCCTTGTCGGTCTCGACCTCGAGCAGCATCTCGCCTTTCTTGACCTGGTCTCCTTCTTTCTTCTTCCACGAAACCAGCTTCCCTGTTTCCTGCGCCATCTCGAGCGCAGGCATCACGACGCTTACCGCCATTAGCGCGCTGCTCCGACTTTTTCACCTTCAGCCTTCGCCGCAGCGGCGACCATCTTGACCACCTCCGCGTTCGGCGGCGCCTCCGTCTCGCGCACGAGCGGCAACTGCCCTCCGACAGTCACGAACGGCGCTCCCGCGACGAGCAACTCCTCGGCCGGGAACCGTGTGATGACCTCATGCCCGGTGGCGGTCACGACAATCTCTTCCTCGATACGCGCCGCGCTCGTGCCGTCCTTGGTCGGCCAGAACGTTTCGAGCGCGAACACCATGCCCGGTTTGATCTCGTGCGGGTGATCGAGCGAGACGAGGCGGCTGATCATCGGCTTTTCCCAGATCGCCAGCCCGATACCGTGTCCCATCTGCAGCGCGAATGCCGCTTCTTCGTTGGGGAATCCGAACTCTGTCGCCTTGGGCCAGACCGACGCGACTTCCGCCGTTGAACGGCCCGGACGGATCAACTCGATCGACGCATCCAGGTAGTCGCGGCATCGCTTGTACGCGTCGACCAGCTGGTGCGACGCCGATCCGATGGCGAAGCAGCGGTAGTAGCAGGTGCGATACCCCATGTAGGAGTGCAGGATGTCGTAGAACACCGGGTCGCCCGGACGCATCATGCGATCCGAGAACACATGCGGGTGCGGGCTCGCCCGTTCCGCCGAAATCGCGTTGACACCTTCGACATACTCCGATCCCATCTCGTAAAGCCTCTGTGCCACGAGCGCGACGGCGTCGTTCTCGCGCATGCCCGGCTTCATCGCGCGATAGAGATCGTAGTAGGCGGCGTCGACCATCGCTGCCGAATGCGTGAGCAGCGAGATCTCGTCCACGGTCTTGATCTCGCGCGCGTCCGACAGCAACTGCTGACCGTCGACGATCGTCAGCCCTTCCTTCTGCAATGCGAAGAGCACCGGCGGCTCGACAACGTCCACGCCGACCGGCTCCTTGTGCAGGCCGCGTGACTCCAGCTCGATCCGGATCTTCCTGGCGACGTCTTCCGAGCGCCCCATTTCGGGGGTCATGGCGCCACGCATCAAGGGAATGCCCGCGCGCGAGCGCTCACCGAGCCAGTCGCAGTTCAACTGATGGTGACGAGCGGCGGACCCGAAGTCCCAGAGGATCGGCTCGTCGTTCTGCGGCAGCAGCGTGAAGCGACTGATCTTGTCCTGCGCCCACGTGCCGATGTGCGTCGCCGTGATGTAGCGGACGTTGTTCATGTCGAAGCAGAGCACCGAGCCCATCTCCGACTCGGCCAGCAGGCTCTTGATCCGATCGAGCCGCTCGCGCCGCAGCCGATCGAAATCGATCCGCCGCTCCCAATCCACCGCCATCGTGCCGTAGGTTTTGATTGCCACGTTCAGATCTCCTGCTAAAGACACCGGGTGTGATTTTCTTGAGGAACGATCCGGAAAGTCACACCCGGTGTCCTTTATCGATTCACCATCTGGCGAGCCAGATCAAATACCTGCCGTTCGGTCGGAACCGTCACGTCTTCGAGCGGCGGCGAGAACGGGATCGGCACGTGCATCGCGCCGAGCCGCCGCACCGGGCCGTCGAGATCGAAGAATGCCTGCTCCTGGATGATCGACGCCAGCTCTCCCGTCACTCCGTAGCGGAAGTAGCCCTCGTCGATGACGATGCAGCGAGACGTTTTCCTGACGGATTCAACGAGCGTTTTCTCATCGAGCGGCCAGGTGGTGCGCGGGTCGACGACCTCCGCGCTGATTCCGACTTCCTCCAGCATCTTCGCCGCAGCGAGCGCGACCTGCACCATGCTGCTGAGCGCGATGAGCGTGATGTCGGTTCCCTGTCGCTTCACGTCGGCGACGCCGAGCGGAATCACGTAGTCCTCGTCCGGGACCGGCCCCTTGACCTTGCGGTAGCTGATCTTGTGCTCGAAGATCACGACCGGGTTGTCCTCGCGCACCGCCGATTTGAACAGCCCCTTTGCATCATAGGGCGTCGACGGCACCACGACCTTCAGGCCGGGGATGTGACTCGGCCACGCATGCAGAGACTGCGAGTGCTGCGCCGCCGACCGTCGCGTGGCGCCCATCGTTGCGCGAATCACGAGCGGGACCTTCCATTTGCCGCCCGACATGTAATGGATCTTCGCGGCCTGATTGGCGACCTGGTCCATGATGATCATCAGGAAGTCGCCGAACATGATGTCGACGATCGGCCGCATGCCGGTCATGGCGGCGCCCACGCCGATACCGGTGAAGCCGGCTTCCGAGATGGGCGTGTCGATGATCCGGTCCTTGCCGAACTCGTCGACCAACCCCGTCAACACCTTGAAAGTCGTGCCCGCCTCGGCCACGTCCTCACCCATGAGGACGACCGTCGGGTCGCGGCGCATCTCCTCGGCAATCGCTTCCTTGATCGCGTCGCCGAAAGACAGCTCTCGTACTGCAGTTGCTAGTTCAGGCATAGATGTCCTGGTCCACCTTGCTGGGATCGGGATACGGAGAGTCGATGGCAAACTGCATGGCGGCATCCATCACCGCAATCAATTCCTCCTGGACCGCATCCAATTGCGCCCGATCAGCGAGGCCGCTCTCCATCATCCACTGACCGTGCAGCGTGATCGGATCGCGCTCGGTCACCCACTCCTGCTCCTCCGCCTTCGGGCGATAGTAGGCGCGAGCGATGTCGCCCACATGATGACCGTGATAGCGATAGGTCTTGAACTGCAGGAACGCGGGGCCGTCGCCTTTGCGCGCGCGCTCGATGAACTTGGATGCAATCGTGTACACGTCACGCACGTTCTGGCCGTCAATGGTCTCGGTGGCCATCCCGAACGCCTGCGCCCTGGCGATCACATCGCCCGCCGTCGATTCAGAAAAATGCGTGTACTCGTTGTAGCCGTTGTTCTCGCACGCGAAGATGACGGGCAGCTTCCAGAGCTGGGCGAGATTGAGCTCTTCGTAGAGAAGCCCCTGTCCCAGCGCGCCTTCACCGAAGAAGCACACCGCGACACGATCCTGCTTGAGATATTTCGACGCGTAGGCGGCGCCGGTCGCGATGCCGGCGCTGCCACCGACGATGGCGTTCGCCCCGAGGTTGCCGGTCGCCGGGTCGGCGATGTGCATCGAGCCGCCCTTGCCCTTGCAGTAGCCGGCTTCCTTGCCGAGCAGTTCAGCGAACATCAGGTCGGGAGACGCGCCCTTGGCCAGGCAGTGCCCGTGACCGCGATGGGTGCTGGTGATGTAGTCGTCTCTCCGCAGCGCTTCGCACACGCCAACGGCAATCGCTTCCTCACCGATGTACAAGTGCGCGAGCCCTGGCATCAGCGCTCTCGTGTAGAGATCGTTGACACGCTCCTCGAACAGGCGGATCGCGACCATCTGGCGATACAGCCGGAGCAGTTTGTCGGTCGGGATTTGCGACGCAGTCTTATTGGTGCCTGCCTGCGAAGCGGTCTTACTGGTCGCCGCGGTGCTCATGCCTGGACTCCTGATAGCTTGGCGATTACGTTGAACACGGCGGCGCAGTCCTTCTTCTCGAGGCCCAGGCCGCGCGCTGCTGTCAGCATCTCGTTGGCAACGGCCGTGGTCGGCATGGCCACGCCGAGCCGGCGGCCCAGGTCGAGGGCCAGCGTCGTGTCCTTCTGCATCATCTTCATGTCGAACCAGGCCTCCTCCGGCATGTTCAGCACGAAGGGGCCACGGTACTGAATCAGCGGTGAGGCGAGCACGCTGTTGGTGTACACCTCGACGGCGGTCTTGCGGTCGATGCCAGCCTTCTCCGCGAGCAGGATGCCTTCCGAGAACGCGAGCATCTGCGTCGTGATCGCGAGGTTCAAGGCGATCTTCATCGACAGCGCCAACCCGTTGTCGCCGACGTGCGTGGCCTTCATCCCGATCTCGAGCAGCAGCGGCTTGACTTTCTCGAAGGTCTCCGCTTTTCCACCCACCATCATCGTGAGCTTGCCTTGCTCGAGCGTGCTGATGCTGCCGGAGACCGGCGAATCCACCATGTCGGCGCCGCGCACGCGGACCTTCTCGACCGTCTCGCGACTGACGACCGGGCTCACGGTGCTCATGTCAATGATCGTCTTGCCGGCGCTGAGGCCTGCGATCAAGCCATCGGGACCATCAGCGACGCCCTCGAGCGCAGCCGAGTCGGTGACCATCACGAAAATCACGTCGGCGCCGTGCGCGACGTCGCGTGGCGTCGCGCCCCACGTCATCCCTTTGTCGAGCAGCCATTGCGCCTTCGACTTCGTACGGTTGTAACCGATGACCGAATGACCCTTGGTGAGGAGGCGATCGACCATCCGGCCGCCCATGGCGCCGAGGCCGATATATCCGAGGTTTGCCATAATGCAGGTCGCGCTTGGGCCACTGTCAGCAAATCTGACTAGTAAATACAGCCCTTCAAAGGGACGAGAACAGCTAATAAGTATTTCGTAGAAACGAAGGCCGACGCAAGCTGCCGCAGATGCACAAGGAACGGAGCCACACCGCGGAAATACCCGTCTCGTCGACGCTGGCGAGCGTTGGGCTTCGTCTGTCGGACTGGTTCGAGCGCTGGTTTCCGGACGCCTTCGCGCTTGCGCTCGCCGCCGTCGCGGTCGTGTTCGTCGCCGCTCTGGCCACCGGAAGCTCATTCGTGCGGACCGCGCAGTGGTTCGGCGCCGGCTTCTGGGATCTCGTGACGTTCACGATGCAGATGTCGATGATCGTCGTCACGGGCTACGCCGTCGCGACGTCGCCTCCGGTATATGGCGTGATCAGGAAGCTGGCGGCCATCCCGAGCAATGGACGGAATGCCGCGGCATACGTCGGGCTGTTCTCGATGCTCGCGTCGCTGGTCTCGTGGAGCTTCAGCCTGATCTTCAGCGGCCTGCTCGCCCGCGAGGTGGCGCACCGCGTGCGCGGTGCCGACTATCGCGCGATCGGTGCGGCCGCCTACCTCGGCGTCGGAAGCGTGTGGGCGCTCGGCCTGTCCTCGTCCGCGGCGCTCATCATGGCATCGCCGGCGTCATTGCCGGATGCGATCGAGCGCATGTCCGGCGTGATTCCACTCAGCCAGACTATCGGTCTCTGGCAAAGCCTCCTGATCGCGGCGGCGCTCATTCTGGTGTCCATGGGCATCTGCTACTACTCGGCCCCGGGTGATGCCGAAGCACACGGCATGAAGGAGATGGGCGTCGAGTATCAGCCGGCCACGCAGAAGCTCGACGCCCGCCAGACGCCTGGCGAGTGGCTCGAATACAGCCCGCTGCTGACCGTCATCGTCTCGGGCCTGGGTGTCCTGTATCTGATTCGTGAAGTCGCTGATAACGGTGCGTCGATCGTTCTGGAGCTGAATCACTACGTATTCCTGTTTCTAATCGTCGGGCTGCTGCTGCACTGGCGGCCGCGGTCGTTCGTCCAGGCGATTGCTGCGTCAGTCGCCCCGGTCGGTGGTGTGCTGATTCAGTACCCGATGTACGCGGGAATCGTGCGGATGATGACCGAGTCCGGTATCGCCACCCAGCTGGCGCACTTCTTCGTCGCCATCTCGACCGCTCATACCTTCCCCGTGATGATCGGGATCTACTCGGCGTTCCTCGGTCTGTTCATTCCGTCTGCCGGCGGCAAGTGGCTGATCGAAGCGCCTTACATGCTGGAAGCGGCGAAAACGCTCAACGTTCATCTCGGCTGGGTGGTACAGACCTACAACGCCACCGAGGCGCTTGCCAATCTGATCCATCCGTTCTGGATGCTTCCGCTCGTCGGCATCCTCGGTCTCAAGGCGCGCGATATCGTCGGCTACTCGATGCTGCAGTTCGTGGTGCACGTGCCCCTGGTCCTGTTCCTCGTCTGGGCACTCAACTACACCCTGCCGTACGTGGCGCCCCTGCTTCCGTAGCGCACTGAAGAGACTGTCAACTCCCATCCAGTTGTTCGGCAGTCCACCATTACGGCGGCCCGCTCGCACGCGGATGAAGCCGCCGGGCGTCCGGCCGGAGCCGCCGCGACTGGATTCGATAACGCGCTGCATCTTCGAGAAGAAAGCTTCGTGACCTCGTGGCTTCAACTTCGTGGTGAACCCGTCAGACGCGGTGAGCGAATGCGTTCGGAGTTGAAGTGGCCTGTGGGTCTCACAAGTTTCGGCTCGATCGCAGTGCGAGATCGACTTTGCGGCAGCCACATTGGGCCGTAAGCTTGAAGGATGACGGTTGCTCCCCGTCTACGTATCGAATTGCTTGGAGGCTTTCGCGTCCTCATGGACAGCCGCTTCGCCGGTCGCGCTCCAAGTGTGCGTCAGCAGGAACTCGTCGCCTTCCTCATCCTCCACGCGCGTCGTGCGCCGCTCCCTCGTCACCGAATCGCGGGATCACTCTGGCCCGAATCGAGCGACGCCCAGGCGCTCACGAACTTGCGTCGCGAACTGCATCATCTGCGCGATACGTCGCCCGGACTCGAGGCGCTCATCGACGTCGGATCGCGAACGCTGGCGTGGCGCGACGACGCCGGGGTGCCGGTAGATGTCATCGCCTTCGAGCAGGCGGCCGATCGCGGGCTCGCGGGAGATCGTGCGGCACTGCAAGATGCCGCGCGGCTGTATCACGGTGATCTGCTCCCCGATATCACAGTCGAATGGATCGAGCCGGATCGAGAACAGCTTCGACAGCGCGCAAAGAGCGTGTTATCGCGCCTCGTTGCTGTGCTCGAGAAAGAGCGCGCTTACGGCGAGGCGATCGAACACGCGCAGCAGCTTTCGCGGCTCGATCCGCTCGAGGAGCAGGCGTGGTGCACGCTGATGCGCTGTCACGCCCGCCGCGGCGACCGCGCAACCGCGTTGCATTTGTACCAGCAGTGTACGGCGCTCCTGAAGCGTGA
This sequence comes from Acidobacteriota bacterium, assembly GCA_046732795.1. Taxonomy (GTDB): domain Bacteria; phylum Acidobacteriota; class Vicinamibacteria; order Vicinamibacterales; family UBA2999; genus Gp6-AA40. Next base: position 2,417 of record JBKPNV010000314.1, on the reverse strand, counting down.
GCTCGGGGCGCAACCAAGCGCCGCGACGCGCGCCACGTATCGGGAGATTCTCAATCTCGAAACGGAGGTGTCGGCGATCCCAGCGCCGCCGCGCACGAGCGTCTATCCGCTCGTGGGACGGCACGGAGAATTCCGGACCCTTCTGAATGCGTGGTATGCAGCCGCGGAAGGGCGCCCGACACTCGTCCTCATCCGCGGTGAGGCGGGCATCGGGAAGACCCGACTCGCTGAAGAACTGATCGACTGGTGCCGGCTGGAGAACGTCACTGCCGTGACGGCACGTTGCTATGCGGGTGACGGGCGCCTTGCTTATGCGCCGATCGCAGCGTGGCTGAAGAGCGACAGCCTGCAGCCGGCTCTTCGAACGCTCGAAGACGCCTGGCTGACCGACGTCGCGCGTCTTCGCCCCGAGCTCGCCGCCACGCGCCCGGACATCGCAGCGCCCAGCCTGCAGCTCGAAAGCTGGCAACGCCTGCGCTTCTTCGAGGCACTCGGGCGAGCGTTCAGGGCAGCGGCGCCGCTGGTCTTGGTCCTCGACGATCTGCAGTGGGCCGATGCGGACACCATCGAGTGGCTGCACTATTTCCTGCGCTCCGCCTCTGGTTCCTCGTGCCTCGTCGTTGCCACCGTGCGAGCCGAGGAACAGCAGGACAATCCGCCGGTCGGCCGGCTGCTCGGCCAACTCGGACACGACGATCTGTTGACGACGATCGCGCTTGGTCCGCTCGACCAGAGAGCGACCGCGCTCCTGGCGGGCGCCGTGGCCGAGCGTCCGCTGGATGACACGGCGCAGGCCGAAACCTTTCGCGACACCGAAGGACATCCGCTGTTCATCGTCGAGCGCGGACGCATGGCGCTGGCCGGCCACACAGACACGTCGGCGATAGGCGAGCTGTCGCGCGTGCAGTCCGTAGTTGCCGCGCGGCTCGCGCTGCTGTCGGACGAGGCGCGGGCCACAGCAGAAGTCGCCGCCGCGGTTGGACGCGATTTTCAGTTCGACCTGCTGGCGCGAGCCAGCGATCTCGAGGAAGCCGCGCTCGTGCGCTCCCTCGACGAGCTGTGGCAGCGTCACATCGTCCGCGTGCAGGCGGACGAACGCTGGGACTTCAGTCACGATCGCATTCGCGAAGTCGCGTACAGCGGGATTGGACCTGCGCGCCGCCGGCTGATCCATCGGCGTATCGCACAAGGCATGGAACTGCTGTTCGCTGGCCGGCTGGACGAAGTCAGCGCATCGCTCGCCGTTCATCTCGATCGTGGAGGACAGCCGGGACGTGCGGTCCCGTTTCTCGAGCGTGCTGCCGCGGTGGCCGCGCGTGTTTCCGCAAACGAAGAGGCGATTCGCTGCCTGACCTATGGGTTGTCGCTGCTCGAGACGCTGCCGCCGACACGCGATCGCGACGAGCGTGAGCTGTCGCTTCGTTCCAGCCTTTCGGTGGCGTTGAATTCTGCGCGCGGATACGCCTCTCTCGAGGTGGAGCAGAATCTCGATCGCGTGTTCGCGCTGTCGCGCGCCAATGGTCAGGGGCAGCTCCCCGTGCGATGGCTCTGGGTGGCGTTCACTCACCGCTTCATGCTGGGCGATTTGACGGGCACCCGCGCGGCGTCGGAGCAGGCGCTCGCCTTCAGCGCGTCCGACCCCTCGTGTCGCTGCGAGGCGCATCACGCGATGGGCGGGATGTTGATGAGCGTCGGCGAGCTCGAGGCCGCGCGCCAGCATTTTGAAGCATCGCTGGCGGCTTATGACGAGCGAAACCCGCAGCGCTCGGCGCTCGGCTCGGACCTGGGCGTGTTCGCCCACGCCTGGTACTCACATGCGCTCTGGCTGCTCGGCGAAGACGACGCAGCGGTGACACACTCCAATCAGGGGATCGCACTCTCGCGCCGGCTCGATCACCTGTTCAGTCAGACGATCGCGCTCGCCTATGGCGCGCTGCTCCACCAGATGCGAGGCGACTCGGCCCGTGTGCTCGAATGCGCGGAAGGTGTCGTGGCGCTGTGCGATCGTTACGGCTTTGCGTATTACAACGATTGGGCACGCGTCCTGATCGGGTGGGTACGAGGCCACGAGCAGCCGGCTGCCGGTATCGAGATGATCGAAACAGCCGTGAAACAGCTCGACGCGCAGCGCGCGCAGGCCCGGCGGCCCTACTATCTGTCCCTTCTCGCGGATACCTATCGCCGTGCCGGCGAGCGGAACCATGCAAGCGCGATTCTGGACACGGCCATCGTCATGGCGCGCGATCGCTCCGATGTCTGGTGGCTGCCGGCGCTTCTCCTGCAAAAGAGCGAGCTCGAGCCGGCGGCCGAACGCGAACGAACGCTGCGCGACGGCCTCGAGTTGGCTCGCGCGCAACATAGCTACGGCCTGATGCAACGGATCAGCTCGGCCATGTCCGCGTCGATCTAAGACAGGC
>JBKPNV010000313.1:0-6522 GCA_046732795.1 Acidobacteriota bacterium | reverse complement strand
CCGATGCCGAGGATCACGGACCACATCTCGAGCCGGGCGGGCAGTGGCGTGAACGACGCGATCGCCATGGCGGCGAGCGACCCGAGCCCGATCCCGATCATGCCGCCGAACGTCGAGAGCGTGATCGACTCGGTCAGAACCTGCGTCATGATGTCCTTGCGTTTTGCTCCGAGCGCCTTGCGCAAGCCGATCTCACGCGTGCGTTCGCTCACCACCATCAGCATGATGTTCATGATGACGATGCCGCCCACGACGAGCGACAGCGCGACGATGCCGACGAGGACGGCAAAGATGCCGCTGGTCACCTGCTTGTAAAGATTGAGGATCGTCTCCGAGGTGAAGATCCCGAAATTATCGCGCTCGGCCGGCTTCAACCGGCGGCTCACACGGAGCGCCACCGTGGCGTCATCCATCGCAGTGGGCATCAGGTCGGTCGAGACCGGCTTGACCATCAGCTGCAGCGATTGTCTCGCGCCAAAGAGGCGTTGATAGGCGCCCAGCGGAATCACCGCGTAGTTGTCCTGTGAGTTTCCGAAGAACGACCCCTTCTGTTCGCTGACCCCGACGACGCGAAAGTTGATGCCGGCAATCTTGATCGTCTTGTCCAGCGGGTTGATCTCACCGAACAATCGATCGGCCAGTCCCCAGCCGAGAAGCGCGACCGGTTGGCTGCGCTCGACTTCGACCGGGCTCATCATCCGGCCTGTCTGCACGCTGAAGGTGGAGAAGTCCGTATACGAGCTGGTGACCCCCTGGATTTGAGCGTTGTCGACTTCCTCGGTTCGGTACGACACGGTGGCATTGCGGTTGGCTTGCGCCGCCACCGATGCGATGATCGGGCTGAACGCTCGGATCGCGTTCGCTTCATCGATGGTGATGAGCGGATTGTTCCGGCTGCGCTCCTCGTCGTCTTCGTTGAGGATGGGCGGGCGCCGCTGAATCGTGAACGAATCCGCCCCGACGTCGCTCACGATCGCATCGGCAACCATCCCGTTCATGCCCTGAATGAGCGTGACGACAGTGACGATAGACGTCACCGCCACGATGTTACCGAGCACCGTCATGAACGATCGCAGCTTGTTCGACCAGATGGCTTGCAGCGCGATGACGATGGAATCGAGGATCTGGTTCACTTCTTCGTCGTCGTCGCGGTTCGGCGCGTGCTCTGCTGTATCCGAACGCTCTCTCCGTCAGCGAGCTCGCGTACCGACGCGAACGGCCCGGTGATGACCTGATCTCCGGCGTTGAGTCCGGTCAGCACCTCGAAATACTGCTCGCCCGCGATGCCGACTTTGACCGGGAGGAAAATGGCCTTGCCGTCACGGATCGCGAAGACGCCCTCGGTTTCCTTCCTTGTGTGGCCTGGCGGCGGTTCGTTCGATGCGCTGACAGGTGTCTCGATGTTCGTGCCGCGCCGGCGCCGTGGCGAGGGCTCACGTACCATTTCACCCTTGTCGTTGTAGAGCATCTCGCGTACGGTCAACGCCTGAATCGGCACAGAGACGACGTCCTTCCGCTTCGCCGTCGTGATCTCCGCGGTGCAGGTGAATCCGGGGCGGATGTCAGGCACCTGTTCATCCAACGTGACCACCACCTTGAACGTCGTCGCCTGCCGCTGCCCTGTGTTCTGCGTGGTGGTCTGCACGGGGCTATTGCCGATCTCCGTCACGTGCCCCTTGAACGTGCGATTGGGTACGGCGTCGATCGTGACCTTGGCTTCCTGGTTCAGTGCCACCGTTGGAATCTCGGTCTCGTCGACTTCGACCTCCGCTTCGATCACCGACATGTCAGCGATTGTCAACAACACCGATCCGGCGTTGTTCATCGTGCCGAGAACCGCCGTCTCGCCCTCCTCGATGCTTCGCCGCGTCACCAGGCCTTCCATCGGGGCCGTGATGATGATCTGATTGAGGTTGTAGCGAGTCGTCGACAGGCTCGCCTGTTCCTGCCGGATGCGTGCCTCGTTGGTTTCGATGTCCTGCTCGCGACCACGGAGATCCGTCTCGCGAACCGTCACCTCGTTTTGCGCGCGCTCGAGGTTCTCGCGCGTCGTCAATCCCTCTTTCCAGAGATCCTGCTGGCGTTTGAGGTTCTGGCGCGCGAGCTCGAGATTGGCGCGTCCCTGTTCGACCGCGGTACGCGCCGAGGCGAGTGACGATTGAGCCGCCGCGACGCTGGCTTCGCCGCGTTGCAACACTCCCTCGAGTTGCTTCGGATCGATCTCGAGCAGGAACTGTCCCGCCTTTACATGTTCGCCCTCTTCGACCCCGACTCGTGTCACGCGTCCCGTAGTGTTGGCCGACACATTGACCTGACGCTTGGGCTGAACTTTTCCCGATGCCGATACAATCGCTTCAAGGTCCCGTGTTCGCAGCGCTTCAGCCTGGACATTGAGGCCGGTCTCGCGGCGGTAATACAGGTTGGCCGCGACGACGGCGGCACCGACCAGGACGACTGCCAGAACGATGAGAACCTTCTTGCCTGTCATTACGCTCCCCTAGTCTAGGAACCAGACGTGAACGTCGCAATCAGCAAGGCGATGACGATGTAGAGCCCGATGAACGTGGTCGCGATTGGCCCGGTTCGCCGCTTGTAGAGCACTCCGAGACCGATGGCGAGCACGACCATCCACCACAGGAGGAACATATCGATCGAACGCAGCAGCACCGCCAGAAACGAGGTTTCCTCCAGCATCGGGAGGAAGACGCCCAGGTTTGCGCCCGGCGGCCGTGCGCCGATCGGTTTCGCGCCCACCGCCAACATCCCAGCGATGAACAGGGCCGAGATCGCCGGGATGAAGCCGGCATGGTTCATCACGGCAAAGACCTGCTTGAACGTGCCGTTGCCTCCCATCAATGTCGTGAAAATCCCGGTCACGATTCCAGCGATGGCGGCGCCGAAGAGGGGGCCCAGAACGAAGATGCCCACGGCGTAGCCAACCGGGAGATAGCCGATGAAACGCTCGATGTTCGCAATCTGCTGCTCGGAAACCGCGTTGCCGCGTGACTCCATCGCTCGGACCTGCTGGTCGACGATTGCATCCTGCATGTCCTGAGAGGAGAGAATCACGTAGTAAGCAGCCGATGACATCACCAGCGTGACGACCATCACAGCGAGCCATCGGGGTCTTGCAACGATGGCGGCGAAGGTCTCCTTCGGAGAGAACAGAACTCCGAACAGGCGGGCAACGAGACCCGGATCAGGCTTGTTCTGTACGCTGTCAGAAACCGAAGCGACGTCGGTCACGAAACACCCCTCGATGATTTCGGATGGGCAGCCAGACCGGTCGGCCTAGCACTGCGGGGTCAACACAAACTCCTGATACGAAAGTCCTTGCCCGGAGTTCCCTATATCTTCCCTCATGATCACCTGCTCGACCGTGACATGTAAATATCGCGCTCGGTACACTGAGCGGCTATCCCCTTCACCTCGAGGTCCACAGTGACGAGATTCCCCGGTTCGACCCTGCTTCTCACATCCCTTGTGCTCAGTTTCATTCCCCGTCACGCGACGGCGCAAATTGTCGAAGCTGTTGGCAGCAGAGCACTTGGCATGGGTGGCGCCTTTGTGGCGGTTGCCAACGACAGCAGTGCGACCTGGTGGAATCCCGCCGGTCTGGCCCCCGGTCCTTTTCTCGATGTGGCGGTCGGCGGGGCAACGACCGATATAGATGGCAGTCTTCCCTCCCGGCGCGAGCGCGGCCTCTGGTTCACGCTGACGACACCGCCGATCGGGTTCAGCTATTACCACCTGAACATCGCGGATATAGGCCAGATTCGCACTATCGGCGCCGATGCGGGGGGCCGAGAAGATAGACGAGCCGCAGTGCCCGATTGGTCGCTTTCTGCCAGCCAGTTTGGAGCCACTCTCGTTCACACGGTTGTGTCAGATGTTCATGTCGGGACGACGTTGAAATACGTGCGGGCGAAAGGGACTCTGGGCGAGTTGACCGGTTCCGAGAGTCTGACCCCTGCGGAGTGGCTCGACCTCGCGGATGGATCCACCGGCGGCGACGTCGACAACGACTTCGACTTCGATCTGGGGGTGCTCGCGGTGCGGGGCCCCATTCGAGTGGGCGGCGTCGTGCGCAACGTGCTGGAGATGGAACTGGGCCCGGTGCGGATTCCGCGCCAGGCCAGGCTCGGCGTCGCTTTCGATGCGGCGGCGATCAGCCCTCGATCGTTGCTCGTGGCCGTGGATGCCGACCTCATGGCGTACCAAACCCTCTACGGGGACCGTCGTGTCGTGGCGATCGGCGGGGAAGGGTGGGTCCTGGGGCGTCGACTGGGTGTTCGAGCAGGGGCGCGATTCAACACGACTGGCGCAGAGGAGCAGGCCTATACGGCCGGAGCGAGCGTGGCGGTGCGGTCGGGAATGTTTGTCGACGGGCACGTGGTGTTCGGGGGAACGGACGACGAGAGCGGCTGGGGTATTACGGCCAGGGCCTCCTTCTGACGACGAGGTAGCTCGGTTTCTTCTTCATGGCGGTTCGAATCGGAGAGCTGCTTCTCAAAGAGAAGCGCATAACGCCTGAGCAACTCCAGGACGCGCTGAACTACCAGCGCCAGCACGGGGGAAAACTCGGCTTCAATCTGATCAAGCTCGGCTACGTCAAAGACGACGAGATCACCGCCCTCCTCAGCAAGCAGTACGGCGTCCCATCGATTGCCCTCGGGCTATTCGATGTTGACACAGCAGTGGTCAAGCTCGTGCCCGCCGAGACTGCGCAGAAGTATCAGATCATCCCGCTCTCGCGGTCAGGCGCGACGCTGACCATTGCGATGACGGATCCGACGAACGTGTTCGCCATGGACGACATCAAGTTCATGACGGGTTACAACGTCGAACCGGTCGTCGCCTCCGAAACCGCCGTTTCCGACGCCATCACGAAGTACTACGGCAAGGTTGGTTCGTCGAATGGCAATGGCGCGGGCGGCTTATCCGGTGGCGTCAGCGCCCTCGAGGTCGCCAGCAAGGCGCTCGAAGAGATGCCGGCGCTGCCCGATGCCGGTGATGTCGAGGTCCTCGAAGAGTTCGAAGAGATCAGCGCCGAGGCACTCGCCAAACAAGGCGAAGAAGCCCCGGTCATCAAGCTGGTCAACGTCATCCTCATGTCCGCTATCCAGAAGGGCGCCAGCGACATCCACATCGAACCCTACGAGAAGGAACTGCGGGTGCGCTACCGCATCGACGGCATTCTCTACAACATCATGCAGCCGCCGATGAAGTTCCGCGATGCGATCACCTCGCGCATCAAGATCATGTCCAAGCTGGACATCGCCGAGAAGCGGCTGCCGCAGGACGGCCGCATCAAGATCCGGTTTCAGGACGGAGGCGAGATGCGGGACATCGACTTCCGCGTCTCATGTCTTCCCACCCTCTTCGGCGAAAAGATCGTGCTCCGTCTGCTCGACAAGACGAAGCTGATGCTCGACATGACGAAGCTCGGATTCGAATCCGAGTCGCTGCATAGATTCGAGGTTGCGATCTCCAAGCCGTGGGGCATGGTGCTGGTGACCGGGCCGACCGGATCCGGCAAGACGAACACGCTGTATTCATCGATCTCGCGGATCAACACACCCGAAACGAACATCATGACGGCGGAGGATCCCGTCGAATTCAACCTGATGGGCGTCAACCAGGTTCAGGTGCGCGAGAACATCGGTCTCAACTTCGCCGCGGCGCTCCGCAGCTTCCTCCGCCAGGATCCGAACATCATCCTCGTCGGCGAAATCCGCGACTTCGAAACGGCGGAAATCGCCGTCAAGGCGGCGCTGACCGGGCACCTCGTGCTCTCGACGCTGCACACCAACGATGCCCCCAGCACCATCAACCGATTGATGAACATGGGTATCGAGCCATTTCTGGTGGCGAGCTCGCTGAACCTGGTATGCGCTCAGCGCCTGGTGCGCAGAATCTGCAAGAACTGCACGGAACCGGATCCCACTCCTGCACCCGCGCTGATGCAGGCTGGCTTCTCTGCCGAAGATGCAAAGAAGGTGGTTCCGAACCGCGGGAAGGGTTGTGACAAGTGCAACAACACCGGTTACAAGGGGCGCGTCGGCCTGTACGAGGTGATGGAAATCACCGAGGAGGTTCGCGAGCTGGTACTGGTCGGTGCCTCCGCGCTCGAACTGCGGCGTAAAGCGGTTGAAGAAGGAATGATCACGTTGCGCAACAGCGGGCTTCGCAAGGTGAAGGAAGGCGTGACGACGATCGAGGAGATCGTCAGGGAGACGGTGAAGTAATGCAGACGCTGCCGGAACTGCTGCAGACGATGGTGCAGATGGAGGGCTCGGACCTCCATATCACAACCAATACGCCGCCGCAGGTGCGCGTGCACGGTCACCTGACGCGTCTCGAAGGGGGCGCGTTGACGCCGTCCGAAACCAAGCAGCTCGCGTATAGCGTGCTCACCGACGCGCAGAAGAAGCGCTTCGAGGAGACGCTCGAACTCGACTTCTCTTTCGGCATCAAGGGGCTGGCGCGTTTCCGCGTCAACATGTTCAATCAGCGCGGCGC
>JBKPNV010000312.1:0-7810 GCA_046732795.1 Acidobacteriota bacterium | reverse complement strand
CTCTATTATCAGCGGCAGGTGAAGCAGTTCGGCAAATCCGGCGTCGACAGCTTCATGCGCTTCTACATGATTCCCGGCTTCGGCCACGGCTTCGGTCCCTTCAACGCGAAGATCGACACTCTCAAGGCAGTGCAAGCGTGGGTCGAGAAAGGGCAGGGGCCGACCGGCCTCACCGCGATCGACGGGAACCCCAACGCGAATCGCTCGCGACCGCTGTGTGAGTGGCCGAAGTTTCCGAAGTTCACCGGCGGCCCCGGCACTGAGGACAGCGCGGCAAGCTTCACCTGCGTGGAGTAGTAATCTCATCCATTCTTGCGGTATCGTCCCTCTCGCATGGCGCTATCCCTTTCAAGCGGTGCGACTCTCGGGAGCTACCAGGTCAGTGTCCTTCTCGGCAAAGGCGGCATGGGCGAGGTATGGCGTGCCTCCGATACACGCCTCGGGCGCGACGTCGCTATCAAGACGCTGCCCCCAGAATTTTCCGACGATGCCGATCGCCTGACGCGCTTTGAACGGGAAGCGAAAGTCCTCGCATCGCTGAATCATCCGAACATCGCCTCGATCTACGGCCTCGAGGCCTCGGCGGGGACGCGGTTCCTCGTTCTCGAACTGGTCGAAGGCGACACGCTGGCCGATGTGATCAAGCGTGGTCCTCTTGCTGTGGCCGAGGCCCTCCGGCTGTCGTTGCAGATTGCAGAAGCAATTGAAGCGGCACACGAGAAAGGCGTGATTCATCGCGATCTGAAGCCGGCCAATATCAAGGTCACGCCTGAAGGCAAGGTCAAGGTGCTCGACTTTGGCCTCGCGAAAGCCTTGCAGGCAGAGGGTAGTGACGTTGCTAACTCGCCGACGTTCAGCATGGCCGCGACGGCGCAGGGCATCATCCTCGGCACTGCGGCCTACATGGCTCCCGAGCAGGCGCGCGGGCAAGCCGTCGATCATCGAGCTGACATCTGGGCGTTAGGCTGCGTGCTGTTCGAGATGCTGACGGGACGTCAGGCGTTCCGTGGCGAAATGGTGTCCGACATCCTGGCATCAGTGCTGGCGCGGGAGCCCGAGTTCGTTGAACTTCCACCGACGGTTCCTCCGCGCCTTCGCGAGACTCTTCAGCGCTGCCTGGAAAAGAACCCCAAAAAGCGGTGGCAGGCCATCGGTGATTTGCGCGTGGAGTTCGAACGAATTCTTACCAATCCGGCTGAAGGGCTGGTGCCCGTTGCAGCGGCTTCACCGCAATTCAACTGGAAAGCGACGCTTCCTTACGTGACGGCCGCGGCGATCGTCGCAGCGGTGGCGACCTGGATGCTCAAACCTGCTCCGGTCCCCGAGCCCCGGCCGCTCGTGCGCTTCGACTTCGAGGTTCCACTGCGTCCAGACTTTCGCGGGACCGGCCGGCCGGTGGTGGCGTTTTCTCCGGACGGACGGCACTTCGCATACAACACCGTGGACGGCGTATACCTCCGCGCGATGGACACGCTCACATCACGCCTCATCCCCGGTACTGAAATGGCGACGACGACACCATTCTTTTCTCCCGACGGCGATTGGCTTGCTTTCTGGTCGAACGCGCCGACGGCCCTGCAAAAGATCTCTATTGGCGGCGGAGCACCAGTCACGATCGGCCCAGCCACCAATCCGTACGGGGCGTCGTGGGGCCGCGACGGGCAGATCCTCTTCGCGCAGCCTGACGGCATTAAGCGCGTGCCCGCAGACGGCGGCACGCCGGAGCTCGTCATCGCAGCGAAAGAGGGCGAGGCCATGTACGGGCCGTCTCTTCTGCCGGATGGCAAAACCATTCTGTACAGCCTCACGCGCGTGGCTGGCCCTGATCGCTGGGATCAGGCCGAGGTAATTGCGCAACAACCCGGTGGAGAACCCAAGGTGCTCGTTCGTGGCGGCAGCGATGCGAGATACGCGCCGAGCGGGCATCTCGTCTACGCCGTCGGCGCCGTCTTGTACGCGATCGCGTTCGACCTCGCTCACCTGGAGACCCGTGGCGGTCCCGTTGCGATCCTCAACGGTGTTCAGCGCGCGGCCGCACCGGCGGCGAACACGGCGAGCGCGAACTTCGGCCTGTCCGACCGGGGCACGTTGGTCTATCTGAATGCGATTCCCGCTGCCGCCACTCCCGAAAGTACGCTCGGTATCGCGGATCGCGACGGCAAAATCCGCCGGCTCGACGTGTCCAAGGGCAACTACCGCAACCCGCGCGTGTCGCCCAACGGCCGTAGCGTCGCCGTCGAGACGATCACTGCCGGCGGACAGAACATCATCTGGGTTTATGACCTCTCGGGCACGTCCGCGATCCGGCGCTTGACGCAGCCCGGGGAAGGCAGTTTCACGCGGCCGGTCTGGACGCCAGATGGAAAGCGGATCGCCTTTGGTTCCATGGGCGTAAAGGAAGCGGGCATCTACTGGCAGCTCGCTGACGGCAGCGGCCTGCCGGAACGCCTCACAAAAGCCGACGAGGGAATACAGCACTTTCCGGAGTCGTTCTCGCCGGATGGCAAAGTTCTGTCGTTCGCGGCGGTGCGTATCCCGTTGGGCGGTACGAGCTGGTCGCTGTGGACCCTGCGTGTCGATGGGAGCGAGAAGAAGCCGCAACCTTTCTTCGACAACCCGAACTCGAACGAATTCGGCTCGGCGTTCTCACCCGACGGCAAGTGGATCGCGTACTCGAGCAACGCGGGTCCGGAGGCCAACAGTCCCGCGACCAACTTCGCCATCTATCTCCAGCCCTATCCGCCGACCGGCGTGAAGTACCAGATCTCGCAATCCGGTGGCGCCTGGCCGATCTGGGGTCCGAACGGCCGCGAATTGCTTTACCGTTTGAACGTGACCGAGAACAACGTGCCGACGCTCAACGCCGTGACAATCTCCACTCAGCCGGTTCCGGCGTTTACAAGCGAAAAGGTGTTGCCCATCCAAGGGTTTCTCCCTGCCATCAACAACCGCGAGTACGACATCCTGCCGAACGGGCGCGAGCTGGTCATGGTGTTCCCCTCGACCACGGTGGCGGCGGCGCAGGCGACGGCGCACATTCATGTCGTGTTGAACTGGACCGAGGAGTTGAAGGCTCGCGTGCCGGTAAAGTAAACCGCGAAGTCGGCTAGTTCGTTCTCAATACTGCGTCCGGATCCATACGCGATGCCCGACGACGGGAAGCGCGCAGGCGATCGCGAAGACGATCGGAATACCCATCACGTCGTGAGGCCGACCGTGAACGTCGAATGTCTTGCCTATGAGCGATTGTGGTTGTGTGATGATGTGACCCAGGGGTCCAACGGTCAGGAGACACGCGATGCGCAACTTGATTGTCGGTCTGATTCTGGGCGTCTTGCTCGGCGTCGCATCATCAACGCTCATCGCTCAGCGGAGCGCCGACTCATACCCGGACGCCCCGACAGCGGACCCGAAGCACTATTCGGTGTCATTCGAGAACGACGTCGCGCGATTCGTCCGCGTGCGCTACGGCCCCGGCGAAAAGTCGCCGATGCATCGCCATCTTCCCGGCTGCGTCGTGTACCTCACCGATCAGACGATGAACTTCACGGTCCCTGATGGCAGCACGGAGAAAGAAACGGTCGAGGCCGGCTCACTGGGATGCGGTGACGGCAACGTGCACGCCGCAGAAAACCTCGAGGACGGCGCCGAGTTCATCATCATCGAGTTCAAGGACCGGAAGACGTTTCGTACAAAGTAGGTAGGCCGGGTCATGCCGGTTGGCCTCGGCGGTTGCGCCAGCCCTTCCGCAGTTCGATACGTTTGCAGCTGAGCGGCATCGCCGTCTTAGCACGTCCCTTGCGTACGCAAACTAAGCAGGTGCGCTGCCGTGGACATCACCGGCAGCGTGAACTGAGTCACGTACGACTCCATTCAGGTTCGGAGACGAATGGTTATGGCTACCGCTGCCGCTGATACGACAAAGATTACGCGCGAGAAGCTGATCGAAAAGCTCAACGAGGACCTCGCCCGCGAATACCAAGCCATCATCGCCTATACGGTGTACTCCCAGGTGTTGAAGGGCGCGGAGTACATGGCCATCGCTCGAGAGCTTGAGGTTCACGCCGGGCAGGAGCTGAAGCACGCCCTCACGATCGCGAAGCAGATCGACTATCTGGGAGGAATGCCGACGACGACGGCTTTACCGGTGAAGCAGTCTGAGGATGCGCGCGAGATGCTCCGCGCCGACCTCGACAATGAAAACGCGACCGTTCGTGCGTACCGGGAGCGTGTCGTTCAATGCGAAGCCCTGCAGGAGTATGCCATGGCGGAGGACATTCGCGAGATCCTGCGCCAGGAGCAAGAACATCAGATCGATCTCGCCACGGCGCTCGGCGAGGAGGTCCCCAATCTGTCGCGCGGTTAATCTTCAGAGCTGCGTTACGGGCGTGCGGAGGTCAACTGTCGCAGCAGCACGGCTGACGCCTGCCGGAGCGGACTGACTCTCATTCGTGTCGCCTCTCCAGGAAGACGGACGCCCTCGGCAACATCGAGCGGCGTTCGTCCCCGTTTATCCTTCGTGTCGAGCGCGGCGCCGTGGTCGACGAGCAGTTGCACGACGCCGGCGCCCCGCGGGACGGCATGATGCAGCGCCGTCAAACCATCCTCGTCGGTTGCCATCACATCGCCGCCGCGCTCGAGGCACAGTTTCACGGCTTCGATCGCGTCCGCTTCCGGCCCGAAATCCTGACCGCCGAGAATCGTCTCCCCCGTGCGCCAGCCGGCACCGGCGGCAAGCATCAGCACCGTCGTTTGGTCCTTCTGCGTCAGCGCGGGATTGGCGCCGGCGTCCAAGAGGACTCGCATCGCCTCGACGTCCGCGAAGCGCGCCGCGCGCATGAGCGGCGTTGCTCCTTCGGCGAGCGCCGCATCGCCGGGACCTCGCCGGCGTCCCCAGCGCAGCGTAACCGCTTTGAGCGGAACGTCAAGCTGTGCGCGCTTCGCGAGCAGGAGCTTGACCAGGTCCAGCGTGCTGAACGAGCCAGAGGATCGGCGCAGCGTCCGCCGCTCCGGGTACATCTCAGCGGTGTGCAATTCGACGGCAGCATAGAGCGGCGTCATGCCAGCGATGTCTGCCACGTTGGGATTCGCGCCGCGCTCGAGCAGCACTCGCGCGACGTCATGGTGACCATTGACGATGGCAACCGTGAGTGCGGGCGTGCCGTCGGGATCCTGCAGGTTGAGATCGGCGCCGGCATCGGCGAGGGCCGTAGCCGCCTCGAGCGCTCCCTGCCGTGCGGCGAACATCAGCGCGGTGAATCCACCCTGCGGCGGCGGCAGCGTCGCGTGGGTGGCGAGGTTGTAGCGCACGTTGGGAAATTTCAACGTGTTCGATTGCGCATCTGCCGCGGCGCCGTGGCGTGTGAGCACGTTCACGACCTCGCCGTGGTCTTCGGCGGCCGCCCACATCAACGCCGTCTCGCCGCGCCATGATTCCCTGGCATTCACGTTCGCCCCAGCCTCGAGGAGGACACCGACAGCTTGTGCACTCCCGGTACGAGCAGCCGTCATCAACACCGTCTCACCCTCGGGTGAAGCCTCGTTCGGACTGGCGCCTGCTTTCAACAGTGCGTCGATCGCGCGCGCGCTTCCGTTGGTGGCGGCAAGGCTGAGAGGCGTGACTCCCAGACGATTGGTCTGGCTAACCCTCGCGCCCGCCTTTATGAGCGCCGCCGCCATCTGGATATCGTCGGCCTGGACGGCCCAATGTAGCGCCGTCGTTCCGTCCCCTTCAGCCGCGTTTACATCGACGCGATAACGGATCAGTGTCTCCACGGCGGCAAGGTCCCGCTGTTTGACGGCGTCGATCAGCCGCAGGTCACCTGCGGCGGCGAGCGGTGTGACGGTCAACCCGAGGACGAGGATGCACGCAGTTCGTAACCGGTGCACTCGTCGTGAGAGGCAACGCGTCACAGGGATACCGCTCCAGTGCTGATGCCGAAACTGGGTGCATCTACTCCAAACCGATGAGACAGGGCCAGCAGCAGGTTCGGCAGCGGGGTCTTGTCAGGCGTGGAAATGTGGCGTCCGCCGGGCACGCGATGTCCGCCGGCTATGACGATTGGAAGTGGAGACGGCGTGTGGTTGTTTCCATCGCCCATTCCGCTGCCGTAGAGAATCGTCGAGTGATCCAGCAGCGAGCCGTCACCATCCGGCGTCGCGCGCAGGCGCTCGAGGAATCTGCCGAACAGCTGAATGTGATAAGTGTTGACCTTGGTGTGTGCGGCGATCAGCGCCGGCCGGTTCTGCGTATGTGAGACGGTGTGATGAGGATCGGTGACACCAAGATTTGGATACGTGCGTACGCTGAACTCGCGGCACAGCATGAACGTGAAGACGCGGGTCTGATCGGTCTGGAACGCGAGCGCGAGCAGGTCGAACATCAGCGAGGCATGCTCGTCGAACGATTCGGGTACACCAATCGGCGCGCTCGGGACGGTCAGCTCACGAGTCGCCCGTGTTTCAGCCTGCTGGATACGACGTTCCGTCTCGCGTACGTTGGCGAGGTATTCATCGAGCCGTGTGCGATCGCGGCGGCCGATGGCCCGTGTCAGGTCGGAGAGGTCTTCCGTGACCACGTCGAGCACGCTGCGATCGGCACGCATGCGTGCGACGCGTTGCTCTCTCGTGCTCTCCCAGCCGAACATCCGCTCGAAGACCACACGCGGATTGATCTCCATCGGCAGCGGTTTGGTCGGCGTTTCCCAACTGAGCGTGTTCATGTAGGCGCAGCTGTAGCCGCTCATGCACGCACCGAGCAGGGCGCCGAAGTCCTCGGTCGCAACCTCCAGCGAGGGGAACATCGTGTCGCGTCCGATTTCTGTCGCGATGATCTGATCGATGCTTCGGGCCGCGAGAAAATCGCTGCCTTCCGTTCGCTTGGGGGGAACACCGGTGAGCCACGACCCGGTGCAGGCATGGTCCTGGAGCAGTTCCTCAGGTCTAGCCAGGTTGCTGACGATCGTCAGCGTGTCGCGAAACGGCTCGAGCGGCTGCAGAATGGTCGGCAACTCGAAGCCCGGAGTCGTCGAGGCCGGCGTCCACTGGTTCAGGATCACCCCGTGCGGGACGTACACGAAACCCGCTCGCGGCGTCGGCTGCGCGGCCGTCTGCGCCGTCGCCGTCAGTGCGGGAACCATCGAGTCGAGCAGCGGCAGCGCCACCGTCGCGCCCAGCCCGCGCATGAAGGTTCGACGAGGAAGCGCGCGTTTGCTGATGAACATAATCATTTTCTCGCAGTCGTCGAGACCGATGACGATGGCGCCGTCCGCATCTGGAATGGCGGGCTCATCACGATCCCGCGGACCAGCGAGGACCATCGATGGTCCTGGGAAGCCGCCTGGCGCACGATCGTTCGTACCGTCGGCATGTCGTTGAAATCGAGGCTCCGTCCAAGCGCGTAGGTGAGCAGCTTCTCGGTGACTGTATGCACGAACACGTCGCGCCGTCGAAGCAGCGCGTTGCGAAGTGACACCGGGCCATCGATCGCACTTCCATCAGAGAGTTGTCCCGAGGCGTCGATTGGCGTAGCGCCATCGAAGCTGCGCCACGCGCCGATCGCGTCGAAATTCTCGAGCGCGAGGCCGATCGGGTCCATGATCTTGTGACAGTTGGCGCACGCCGGGTTCCGGCGATGCTGCTCCATCCGCTCGCGCATCGACTTGGGGGCGTTCCCCTGATCTTCATCGAGCGGTGGCACGTTGGGCGGCGGCGGCGGGGGAGGCGCGCCAAGCAGGTTGTCGAGCACCCATTTGCCGCGCACGACGGGCGACGTGCGATTGCCGTGCGAGGTGACCGTGAGGATGCTGCC